>JAEYTQ010000170.1 GCA_023433965.1 Pseudomonadota bacterium
CGCGGCGACCATTTCGGCCGAGCCCTCGACCGCAGTCACGGCGGCTTCCGGCCAGCGCTCCCTGATCAGCTTCGTCACGTTGCCGGCACCCGCCCCGAGGTCGGCGATCTCGCGCGGCGCAAGATCCGGGATCCGCATCAAGAGGTCGACCGCCGGCCGCAGCCGCTGGCCGGAGAATTTCAGATATTGCTGTGGATCCCAGACCATCGTTTCAGCCTTCTCGTGCTCTCTTCGTCGCAGCCCTGGTTACCACTGCTCGTCTTGGTCGGGCAAATCGCCCCGGCAGAGACTGGGCAGGAGCAGACCGGAAGAAACACGCGGTCTGCTTTTTGGGAACATGGGTCTCGTCCCGTCGTTGCTCCCGCTCAAGAAAGGAAAGTTCATGACCAAGACATCGCTCGCCGAGATCGCAAAGGAGATGGCCGGCATCGACATCGCCATTCTCTCGACCCACACCGAGAACGGCGAGATCGCCAACCGTCCGATGAGCAACAACGGCGACGTCGCCTACGACGGCACGTCGTACTACTTCACCTACGAACAAGCGCGGACGGTATCGGATATCCAGCGAAATCCGAAAGTGGCGCTCGGATTCTCGTCGGAAGCGGGCCTCTTCTCGAAGGGCATCTATGTCGCCGTCGAAGGGACCGCAGAGCTGATCCGGGACAAGGCCGCGTTCCAGCGGCATTGGACCAGCGATCTGGACAAGTGGTTCGACAAGGGCATCGACACGCCGGGCATCGTCCTGATCAAGGTCAAAGCCAAACGTATCACCTACTGGAAGGGCCGCGAAGAGGGTGAGGTCACCATCTGATCGGCCCGGCGATGGTGAGGTGGTTCTTCTGGTTCTTCCGGAGCCGCGAAACAGGCGCCATCACCATCGCGCAGTGGCCGAATCTTCTCCTCTGGATCGTCATCGTCGCCGGCGCCCTGCTCTGGATCTGGCCTTCCGCAGGGAGGGCGAGCATTGCCCTGACGATTGTCTTGAAAGGCGGCCTCATCCTCTGGGGGGCTGACGAGATTCTTCGCGGGGTGAATCCCTGGCGACGCTGTCTCGGAGCCGCGGTCGTCGGCTATGAGTTGATCACGCTCTTGCAACAAGGCGAACTCGCCTAGCCTTCCAGGCCTGTTGCTCCCTTCGCATCGCGCCGCCATGCACCAGGGCTAACACCGGCGATCGCGGAGAAGACCCGCGTGAAGTGGCTTTGGTTGGCAAAACCGGCTGAGATAGCAACCTCGGACAGTGATAGACCGCGCTCACTCATCAGACGCTTGGCGGTTCTCACGCGATGATGCAGAAGCCAGCGATGCGGCGGCAGGCCGGTCGCAGCGCGAAACGCACGAGAGAAATGGCTGGCGGAGAGGCCGAGCTCCGCAGCGATCGCCTGCAACGGCAACTTGCCGCCGAGGTCCGCTTCAAGTTTGTCGCATGCGCGCGCGAGCTGCCATGGCGCAAGCGCGCCGCGGGTGGTCTCAGCCTTGGGCTGAAAGCCTCCATAGGTCTTCGCGACATGAGCAGTGAGCGCCAGCATCATATGATCGATGAAAAGCTGGTTGGCTTCGTCCGGCCGGCGCAATCCATCGCGCAAGCAAACGCCGATATGACGGACGGTGGCGTCATCGTGTCCGACGGGGCTGCAGTCGAGCGCATCGATGCGTCTCGCTCCCGATTGATCGGCGAGTCCATCGAGCGCCGGACGCGGCACGTAGAAATGCAGAGAGTGAAACGGCTTGTCGATCACGTAGCGGGGGTCGGCCTTGAGATCGTATAGATAGGTCGTCCCGGCACGGACATCCGCCTTCGTGAGGTGACGACCCTGCTCCCAGATCTCGCACTCCGGGTAGTCGCGCAATTTAAGGCTGACGAGATAGGCATCTTCCGCAGCAAACGAGCCGGACAGACCCAGCACGGGGTCGTCGTGTCGCGTTTCCGTCACTGCGATCTCGGCGTTGCGCAGCGACCGGGTCATCAGCGTGGGCGGCACTTCATCGAGACGGAGGAATGCTCCGAACCGTTCACCGTACGCACCTGTTCTGGTCATCCCATGTCTCCTCCGTGACGTCGAGGAGCAGGCCACGGCAACCTGCCATATCCAAGCTCGTATATCGGTATTGATCCACCGCTGTCCACGATTGACGGCGTCGCACTCTCCCGGGCCCCGCCATTGACGTTGGCGAGAATTCTTCAACTATTTCAGGATGATCGGTTCGTCGCTTGACGGAGTGAAGGGCCACCGAACCGTGACGTGGACTTCACGACTTTTCAAAAACGCACGCAAGCTGCGCACCCTTGGCGTGTACGAAGCAGGTTCAGGCAATGCACGGCAGGATCAGGAAAGACACAGGTCTTCGCGCCACCTAGAACCCCGTAAATCAACGGCATCGGACTTCGACGGATCGCCTTCGCCGATGCATCTCTTGAGCAAAGATCACCAGACCGGCCGTTCGGCCCAGTCCTGCGGCGGCTGGCGATGATCAATTTGTCGCGCATCCAGCCATGAGCAAAGTCGTCTTGCGAGAATCTCCGAACGAAATCCTCGCCGCGTCGCAAATGCGGCGTGACGCGGCAGGTGACCGGCCCGCCGCCGACGTGGAGATGGCCCGCGTGCTGGGAACGGTGCCTTTCCGCATGGCGCTGGATTCATCTGGCGCCGGGATTGCTCACTGGAAGCACGAGCCGTTGCACGACGTCGTCGCGCCGATGAGCCACCACGTCATCATGGCTTACAACGGCACGGTGCAGCGCATGGAGCGACGCTCCGGCCAATCCGTTGCGATCGGGACGTTTCGCCCGGGCGTCCTGATCATCATTCCGGAGGGATCGAGCTCCCGGTGGGACATTCCAAAACCCGTCGACGTCGTACAGCTCTACCTTCCGCAGACAACGCTCGAGCGCGTCGCGGATGAAGCCGAAGCTGGCGCACCGCGCGAACTCATCGAGCGAACCGCGCATCCCGATCCCGTCACGTCCCGCCTGCTCCTAAGCGCGGCGGACGTGCTGGAAGGACACGAGGCGCTGGATACACTCTTCCGGCAGCAACTCATGGATTTGCTGGCGACGCGTCTTCTGGCTGCGCATAGCGGCTCGGCAGGCACGATCGCACCGGCCAGGGGCGGGTTGGCGCCGAAGGCTCTGCTCCGGGCGATCGAGCGGTTGCGCTCCGATAGCGACTCCGACGTCTCGCTCGCAGCGCTAGCCGCCGAGGCCGACTTGTCGCGCTTTCACTTCTGTCGGGCCTTCAAGGACAGTACCGGGCTTTCTCCGCACGCCTGGCTGCGCCAGCACCGGCTCGAGCAAGCCATGAACATGCTGCGCGACACCGACGATTCGGTCGTCTCAATCGCCGCTGCCCTTGGCTATTCCTCGCAAACCGCCTTTGCCGCGGCGTTTCGAAAGCTCACCGGAGAGCCGCCGAGCGATTGGCGGCGGCGCGCCCGATAGCAGCAATCGCGATGCAACCGGGGCAATCGCGCTGGGGCACGAGCAAGTTCGGTTCGGTAGACATTCACGGTGTCCCCACACCTGCAATGGAAGCAGCAAATGCCCTTAATCACATCCGTCGGCCGGCTCGCGAGCATCTCCCGGCGAAACATTCTCGCGACGACGCTTCTGTACACGGCGTCGCTGACCGTCCGCTCCACCTCGGCAATTGGCCACGATGCGAGGAGCGCGACCCGCTCCATCGGCAACAACGACGATGCAACCTTCGTCACCACCAGGGACGGCGTCCAGATCTTCTACAAGGACTGGGGACCGAAGTCCGCACAGCCGATCGTCTTCCATCACGGTTGGCCGCTCAGCGCCGATGACTGGGATGCGCAGATGCTCTTCTTCCTCGGCAAGGGCTTTCGCGTGATCGCCCATGACCGCCGCGGCCACGGCCGCTCGAGCCAAGTCGGCGACGGGCACGACATGGACCACTATGCGGCCGACGTCGCTGCCCTCGTCCAGCAACTCGATCTTCGCAACGCCATTCATATCGGTCACTCGACAGGCGGCGGCGAGGCAGCGCGCTACGTCGCGCGTCATGGCCGCGATCGGGTGGCCAAGCTGGTGCTCATCGGCGCCGTGCCACCCCTGATGCTCAAGACAGAGTCCAATCCCGGTGGCTTGCCTCTTGAGGTCTTCGACGGCCTGCGCGGGCGGCTCGCTGCCAATAGGCCGCAGTTCTATTTCGAGTTCGCGAGCGGCCCCTTCTACGGCTACAATCGTCCGGGCGCCGAGCCTTCGCAGGCGACGATCTGGAACTGGTGGCGTCAAGGCATGATGGGCAGCGCAAAGGCCCATTACGACGGCATCAAGGCCTTCTCCGAGACCGACTTCAGCGAAGACCTCAAGAGTATCGCTGTGCCGACGCTCGTCCTGCACGGCAGCGACGACCAGATCGTTCCCGTCGCAGACTCCGCACCGCTGTCGGCCCGGCTTCTGAAGCACAGCACCCTGAAAATCTACGACCTCCTGCCGCACGGCGTCTGCACGACCCATCCCGACATCGTCAACGGCGACCTGCTCAGGTTCGCGACGGCGTAGCCTCGTCTTCATCTCGATCATCGGAATCAACTCAAAGGACCAGCCAACATGCGCATCGTCATCATCGGCGCCGGCTTCGCCGGCATGTATGCCGCCCTTTCAGCCGCCCGCCTGCGCGACATCCAGGGCGTTCCGCCCGACCAGCTCGAGATCGCGCTTGTCGCGCCGGAGCCGACGCTGGTAGTTCGCCCGCGGCTCTACGAACCGAACCCCGAGACCCTGACGGCACCGCTGCAGGACGTTCTCGAGGCGGTCGACGTCGTCTATGTCAGGGGCCATGCCGAGGCGATCGATACGAAGTCCAGAATCGTCGAGGTCGCTGCCGCGCAGAGCAAGCGGAAGAAGCTATCCTACGACCGGTTGGTGGTCGCCACCGGTAGCCGGCTGTTTCGCCCGAACGTTCCCGGCCTTGCCGAGCACGGCTTCAGCGTCGACCAACTCGATGATGCGATCGCGCTCGATCGTCACCTGCACGCGCTGTCGAACCGGCCGGCTTCGCTGGGACGCAATACCGTTGTCGTCGCAGGCGGCGGATTCACCGGCATCGAGGCGGCAACCGAGGTGCCGGCGCGCTTGCGCAAGATTCTTGGCAAGGACGCCCAGCTGCGCGTGGTGATCGTCGACCGCAACGAAGTGATCGCGCCGGACATGGGCGCAGGTCCCCGCCCTATCATCGAGGAGGCGCTGCGCAAACTCGGCATCGAAACCAGGCTCGGTGTCGGCGTAGCCTCGCTCGACAAGTCCGGCGTCAAGCTTTCCAGCGGCGAGCAGATCGAATGCGAAACGACGATCTGGGCCGCCGGAATGCGCGCGGCTCCGTTGACAGCACAGATCCCGGCTGAACGCGACCAGTTTGGCCGGCTGCTCGTCGATCGTGATCTTCGCGTCCCATCCGCGACCGGTGTCTTCGCCACCGGCGATGCCGCACGAGCCGCGTGTGACGATGTTGGCAACTACGCGCTGATGTCATGCCAGCATGCGACCCGGATGGGCGCCTTCGCCGGCAACAACGCTGCCGCCGAGTTGCTGGGCGTTCCGACCAGATCCTATCACCAGAAAGCCTACGTCACCTGCCTCGACCTCGGCGAAGCCGGCGCGCTGTTCACGCGCGGCTGGGAGCGCACGGTCGAGATGGTCGGCGACGTCGCCAAGAAGACCAAGCAGGAGATCAACACGGTCTGGATCTATCCGCCCAAAGCCGAACGCGCCGCAGCGCTCGCCTCCGCCGATCCCGAGCGCGTCACGGCGCTCTAGCAACTGCCCCCCAACCTTGAAAAGGAGACCAACATGAATCTGCACAACGCTTCCATAAACGCGAAACCCGAAGAGCTAGTGCCGTCGCGCTACGCGGTGCGCATCGGCGACATCGACGTGCTGGTGGTCAGCGACGGCGTGCTGCCGCTCCCGACCACCATG
>JAEYTQ010000186.1 GCA_023433965.1 Pseudomonadota bacterium
ATCTTGCCCTGGTGGACGAGGGCTGGCGAGCGCGCGCCGGTCGCGGCGTCGGCGAACAGGATCTGCACGTCGCGGGCGCGCACGTCGCGGCCGTTGATGCGATAGACCGAGCCGGCCTCGCGCTCGATGCGGCGGGAGATTTCCAGAAGCTGGCTGTCGTTCACCGCCGCCGGCGCGGTGCGATCGGCATTGTCGATCGTCATCGTGACTTCGGCGTGGTTGCGCGCCGGACGGTTGCCCGAGCCGGCGAAGATCACCGCGTCCATGTCGGCGGCACGCAAGCTCTTGTACGAGGTTTCGCCCATCGCCCAGCGCAGCGCCTCGACGAGATTCGACTTGCCGCAGCCGTTGGGTCCAACCACGCCGGTCAGGCCGGGCTCGATGACGAAGTCCGTGGGCTCAACGAAGGACTTGAAGCCGTGAAGGCGCAGGCGGGTGATTTTCATAAGCACGCATCTCTGTTGGCAGGCGCGAATCCCCCTGCCGGGACAATACCATGGAAGGCAATGTCGCTGTCTGGGTGAGTCGCGCGAGGCGGCTCATGCGGCTGGACAATGGCCGTGGTGCGCCGCAAGGGCAACCGGCGAAAGCCGCTTTTCCCAAGGGATTTATGCCGGGAAAGATACGGCTTTCGAGATGCGAATCAGACTCTTGACGCGCGAATCAGCTCTTGAGCAGCGGATTGATCTTCTTGGCGAAGTCCTCGAACGAGGCCTCGCCCTTGATCTTCTCGCCGTTGATGAAGAAGGTCGGCGTCGAATCGACTTTGAGCACGTCGCTGGCGTATTTCTGGTCGGCGGCGATCTTGTCGAGCAGCGCCTGGTCCTTCAGGCAGGCCTCGACCTGCTGCTGGGTGAGACCGGCCTGCTTGCCGATCCGCGTCAGCGTCTCGGTGGTGTTCTTCATCACCCAGTCGTTCTGCTGGCGGAACAGCATGTCGGTGACGGCGAAGTATTTCTGCGCGTCGTCCTTGGCGATGCAGCGCGACAGCATCGAGCCGGCGGCGGCTTTGATGTCGAGCGGGAACTCGCGGAAGATGTATCGCACCTTGCCGGTGTCGATGTATTCCTTCTTGATCTTCGGGAAGACCTGCTCGTTGAAGGTGGCGCAGTGGGGGCAGGTCATCGAGGCATATTCAGTGATGGTGACGGCGGCGTCGTTCGGGCCGAGCGCCATGTCCGGCAGCGAGACCGGCTTGGCCACATCGGCGGCCGACTGCGCCATCGCTTCCGGGATGAACCGCAGCGGCGAGAGCCCGGCGAGCGCGGCGAGCCCGGTCAGCGACAGCATCGTGGTGAAGGCGCGGCGGGTGATGATCACGGTCGGCTCCCGGATTTGGCAAGGTTCGGCCCGAGGTTCCTGCTCGGACGGCCTGTCGCTAGCTTGAAACGTCGATTGAGGCAATGGCGCGCGGCAAGGACGGGTCCAGATTGGCCACGAAATAAGGCTCAATTTCGCTTGATGGCAGCCCCGAGCCGCGCCAGCGCGGACTTGAGCTGTTCATCTTCGATGTCGGTCAGGTTCTCCGCCACCTTGGCCACAGTCTTGGGGTCCGGCGGGCCGGGCCGTTTCCGGGTCTGGGGCCGCGACAGGGGGGCCTGGCGGAAGGCCAGCTTGCCGACCGCGCTCCAACCGAAGAAGCGGTTGACCCGCTCCAGTATCACGTCGGCGGAATGCTGGATCTCCAGCGCCATCGGGCCCTCGACCCGCAGCACCAGGGTCGCCGGCTCTTGCGGCCGGCCCTCCACGGGCCGCGGCCATTGCATCTTCAGCGGCTCGGCATGGGCCGCGATCTCCGGCCCGGCGATCTGTGCCCACCGCGTCACCAGCTCGCGCGCCGCAAAACCCTGCTTGGCATAAGCCTCGGCGAAGACGTCGTTGAGCAGGATCCCGAGCGGCTTCGCGCTGACGGGGCCGGGCTTGAAGATGGGGCCGGATTTGGACATAAATCGTCCGTTACGCTGCGGCGCGAGGCCGGATTGCCCTGAGGTCGCGATTGATCTCGCGCCGCCGCTGCATCAGATCATAGTCCATCTGCAGCCCCAGAAAAAAGCCCTCCGACAGACCGAAATAGCGGGCGAGCCGCAGGTCTGTGTCAGCGGTGATGTCGCGCTTGCCGAGAACAATCTCGTTGATCCGCCGCGGCGGGACGTGAACGGCCCGCGCCAGCGCGTTCTGGCTGAGCTCCATCGGCTTCAAGAACTCCTCCAGCAGGATTTCGCCGGGATGGGGATTGCGGAGGAGCCCGCCCCTAGTGGTAGTCGACGATTTCGACATCTCTCGGTCCTCCTTCGTCCCACACAAAACAGATGCGCCACTGATCGTTGATCCGGATCGAGTGCTGACCTTCGCGGTGGGCTTTGAGGGCTTCCAGGCGGTTGCCCGGCGGAACCCTGAGATCCGTCAACACCCGCGCCTGGTTCAACAAGCACAGCTTTCGCAAAGCCACATTTTGAATGTCAGGCGGCAGTTTTCGACTTCGCCGGCCGGATCAAATCAACTCGGTCTCGAAGTTGGCAAAGTTCTGGATCATGTCTGTGTATAACGCAAGGCGTTATAGCAGGCAACGACTCAGCCGCGCTGGCCACAGGTGGAATCCTCCTCTAGTAAAGGCGCATGCCGTCCACAACTGCGCGCCAGAAGGAACAGAGCACGTCGTCGGCCCGCCCGCTCGCGCTCCTCCAATGGTACGACCGCCACCGGCGCCGGCTGCCCTGGCGCGCGGCACCCGGGGAGGAGTCGGATCCCTATCGCGTCTGGCTCTCCGAGATCATGCTCCAGCAGACCACGGTCAAGGCGGTCGGCCCCTACTTCGAGAAATTCCTCGCGCGCTGGCCGGATGTGACGGCGCTGGGAAACGCCTCGCAGGACGACGTGCTGCGGATGTGGGCGGGGCTCGGCTATTACTCGCGGGCGCGAAACCTCCATGCCTGCGCGGTCGCGGTGATGCGCGAGCATGACGGCGTGTTTCCGGACACCGAGGAGGGGCTGCGCGCGCTGCCGGGGATCGGGCCTTACACGGCCGCGGCGATCGCCGCGATCGCGTTCGACCGCCGCACCATGCCGGTCGACGGCAATATCGAGCGGGTGGTGTCGCGCCTGTTCGCGGTGGAGGAGGAGCTGCCGCAAGCCAAGCCGCTGATCCAGGAGCTGGCCGCGACGCTGCTCGCCGCCTCTCGCGCCGGCGATAGTGCACAGGCCCTGATGGATCTCGGCGCCTCGCTCGACGATGTGCTGCGGATGTGGGCGGGGCTCGGCTATTATTCGCGGG
>JAEYTQ010000192.1 GCA_023433965.1 Pseudomonadota bacterium
AAAGCTGCGCTCCGAGGAGATGGTCTTGTTGAGCATGGTCGGGGGCGACACCATGCTGGCGAGGCTCTCGCGCGACTTGGGATCGGCGACCTTGCCGAGCACGTCGGACACGCTCTTGAGCACGGTCGGGATGTTGCCGGCAAAGCGGACCGCGCTCTCGATCTGGTACATCGCATTGTCGAACAGGATCGAGCCGATGTCGCTCTTGCCGGTGCGCGGCAGTTGCAGGTTCTTCGCAGCATGCGCAGCATCGAGCGGCTGAGAGAACAGCTGCTGATAGGAATCGAGCAGGTTGGCGGCGATGTCGCGCGGCTCCTGCCCTGGCCTGCTGCCCGCCGTCGGCGGCTCGACCTTCCGCGGGATCGGCGAGATGTCGTAGATCATGTTGGTCAGCGCCGCCCCGGCGCCACCGTCGATCGCGGCATGATGCATCTTGGAATAGAGCCCGACCTCGTTGTCCTTCATGCCCTCGAACACGTAGAATTCCCACAGCGGGCGTGCGCGGTTCAACAGCTTGGCATGCATCCAGCCGACGATGCGCTCGAGCGTGGCACGGTCTCCCGGCTGCGGCAGGCTGGCGCGGAAGATGTGACGGTCGATATCGAACTGATCGTCCTCGACCCAGGACGGATGATCGATGTCGAGCGGCGCCTTCTCCAGCCGCGCCTTGAGGATCGGCGCAATGTGCAGGCGCGAGACGATCATCGCCTTGAAGTCTTCGAAGAAGTCGCCCTTGTAGTCGTCGGGCAGGCGAAAGATCGCCATGCTCCCGACATGCATCGGCATCTCAGGCGTTTCCAGATAGAGAAACGACGCGTCCAGCGACGACAGCTTCTTCCCGTCAGCCATAGTTCCCTCCCCGCAAAGATCCGACGGGCGCCTTGGACGGCGCTTCTCGTCAGGCCGATACTGCCTGTTCCGGCGGGGCATATGCAATGGCAAAGGGCCCTGCCCGGTCAAAGGGCCGGAATTGCCCCTCCGGCTGCGCCAGGCGGTCCGCCACGGCCCACAGCGCCGCGGGGTTCACCCCGAGCCCGAGATGGCTCGCCAGGTGCACCTCGATGTTCTCGGCTCGCTCGGACGGGCGGAGCAGACACGTCCGCCAGTTCACGACGCCGTCCGTGCGCGAATAAATCGACGTCGTCGGCACCGGCAGATCACCGGCGATGGCCTCGCGTTCTTGCGCAAAATCTTCCACACGCTCGCCGGACAAGGCTTCGTAAAGCCGCGTGGCATTGGTTGCCCTGACGTCATTGGCAAAAGGGCTGCCAAGCGTGATGACGTAACGGACCTTGTCGGGTGCCCACAGCGCGAGATCGCGGGCATAGACGCCGCCGAGGCTCCATCCGACCAGGCTGACCTTCCGTCCCGTGGCGGCATGTATTTCGGCCAGGCGGGCGCGCAGCGAATCCCGCATCCGCCCTAGCCCACCGAGATTGCGGCCCATCCGCAAGGCTTGTGCCTCATAGCCTAGCTCGCTGAGATAGCGTCGCATCGGAGCCATCGAGAGATCGCTGGCGAGAAAACCCGGCAGCGCCAGCACGGGATGGCCGTCGCCCCTCGGCGCGCGCATCAGCAGCGGCGACAGCAGCAGGCTCGCATTGAATTCGAATAGCCCCCTCGCCTCCGCAAGCAGCATGCCGAGGCCTGGCGGACGAAGCCGGCCTTCTTCCAACGCCCGATCCGGTCCGGGCGGCACTACTTCTTCTTGTCGCTGCTGCGCGTGCCGCCGAGGCCGGCCATGGTCACGAACATGTCCTGAAACCGCTCGGCGATCTTGGGATCGAAGGTGAACCAGCTCTGGATCAGGGATTCCGGCGAGACCTTCTCGATGTTGCTGAGAACTTGCTGTTGCAGCTTGTCCATCACCGCCGTCTGCATCGGCGCCACGTCCGGCAGACCGAAGAACTGGCGCGCCTCGAGAGGGGTGCAGTCGATTTCGATGTTAACTTTCATGTCCCCTCCAGATGAGATTCGAGCGGCCCGCCCGCAGTATCGCCGCGAGTTGTGGTGCAACGCAAGCGACCTGATGCAACGCGCGGTCCCGCAACAGTCACTATGGTCAACCAAAGTCGAAAGCCATGGTCCTCCATGCCCGGCGACACGGTCAGCATTGCTGCACAGCGGCGCAACTTGGCGCGTTCCTTGCTGGAATGACGCTTGCACGGGTCGAGAACTCTGGGCAACATGGATCGGTCAGCCGCGCCGAACAAGCAAGAAGACAGGCGTGGCAGTGCGGAGAGGGTCAAGAATGTCAGTCGGTCGAAGTCTGTTTGCGGCGACGCTCGCCGGTACGCTTGCGTTGGCGGTCTCGCCGGCGTCGAGCCAGACGCTACGTTATGCCAACCAGGGTGACCTGAAGTCGCTCGATCCCTATACCCTGAACGAGAGCACCACGCACGCCCATCTCGGTCACGTCTATCAAGGACTGACCGCGCGCGACAAGGACCTCAAGATCATTCCGGCACTGGCGGAAAGCTGGGAAACGCCGGAGCCGACCCGATGGCGCTTCCATTTGCGCAAGGACGTGAAATTCCACAACGGCAACCCCTTCACGGCGGACGACGTGCTGTTCTCCGCCGATCGCGTCCGCAAGAAGGGGTCCAACATGCAGACCCGCCTCGCGCCCGACGTCAAGGTGGTGAAGGTCGACGACTACACCGTCGACTTCGTCCTGCCCTCGCCCAATCCCATCCTGCATAATTCGTGGGATGTCTGGTACATCATGAACAAGAAATGGGCCGAGGAAAACAACGTGGTCGATCCGACCCCGGTGGCGGCGACCACGCCGAGCTACGCCTCGCTCAACGAGAACGGCACCGGTCCCTTCACCATCGAGAGCCACCAGCCCGGCGTGAAGCCCGTGTTCAAGGCCACCCCCAATTACTGGGGCAAGGTCGAGGGCAATTTGAAGGAGATCATCTTCACCCCGATCGCCTCCGACGCCACCCGCGTCGCCGCGCTGCTCTCGGGCGAAGTCGACGTCATCGAGCCGGTGCCGATCCAGGACATTTCCCGCGTCGATTCCAGCCCGAACGCCCAGGTCCTGAAGGGGCCGGAACTTCGCACCATCTTCATCGGCTTCGACCAGACCCGCGACGAGCTGCTCTACTCGAACGTCAAGGGCAACAACCCGTTCAAGGACGCCCGTGTGCGCGAGGCCTTCTACAAGGCGATCGACATCGAGCTGATCA
>JAEYTQ010000236.1 GCA_023433965.1 Pseudomonadota bacterium
AAATGGATCATCGCGGCACGGGACCAGATCGGCGACAGCGAGATTCCTCTCACCCACTAGCAGCTCGCCGGCATGCTCGGCGTATCGCGCAGCTATGACAGCCGTGTCATCCAGATGTTCAAGGCGATGCGGATCCTCGCGACCCGGCGCGGCGCCATCCTGATCCTCGATGCGCCAGCGCTGGAAGCAAGGGCCTGCTCCTGCAATGCCTGGATGAAGAAGCATTTCGACGAAGTGCCGGGCGGCACTGCTGCCGCCGACGGCTAGGACCTGCCAGGTTCACGCACGTATGGGTGGCTGGCGCTTCTGGTGCAGATAAACGGGGCTGAAATCGCCGAGGCGCTGCAGTTCGCGCCATTTGAGCACAATCAGCTCGCCGTCGCGAAGATCCATCGCTCCGCTCCGTCTGAGCTCGGCCAGCGTCCGGTTCACGGTCGCAATCGCCATGCCCAGCGTCTCGCCGAGCTGACCGAGGCTGATCGGCATGCGGCAGCGATTGCCGCGCACCAGCTGCGCCGCGCGGGCGCGGTAGAACAGCTCGCAGAACAGGTGCGCCATGCGCGCCCGCATCGTCCGGGCGCTGTTGTTGGTGATGGCTTCGCGAAAGATCGAGGCGTCGAGCAGTGTCTCGCGCCAGACGGCAAGGCCAAAGGTCGGCCGCCGCCCGAAGGCCGTGAACAATTCGCGATGCGGGATGAAGGCGACCGTGGCAGGCCCCAGCGCACTCAGCCCATGGTCCATCTCGTCGATGAAGAGGCCCTGCGAGTCCGGCAGATCGCCGGTGAGATGGAACGACAGATATTGCCGCCGCCCGCTGCCGAGCAGATGGTAGCGCGCGACCATGCCGGACACGACCAGCGCCGAGTGTTCGGGCTGATCACCTTGACGGATGAAATCCTCGTCCGCTTCGAAATCACGCTGCGTGAAGGTGAGCGCCCGGATCTCGGCGATGTCCTCCTCCGCGAGCGCCGTGTGCTCGCCGAGGTTCCGGATTAGTACGTCGTGGGCTTTTTCCATGCGGCTGCCGAAAATCGCGCCGGTTCTATCAAATGATACATCCGGCTTCCATCCAGGGGACTAGAACTCGCGTCGGAAGCACAGGTTGCTAACCGATTTGCGACACTGCGGGGTCGCATCTATCCCGTTCTCCCCGAAGCGGACCCTAAGCGCCCTTCTCATGAGCCCCACCACGATCCTGGAGCGCATCCGCGGCCTGTTCGCAGCTGATCGAAGCGAACACCTCGACAGCATCTCCGCGGCCTTGCTGGGCGGCACGTTGCAAGAGCCGGCGCATCCGATGACGGACCAGGAGCTCGCCCGCGCCATCCGGGAGTTCCGCACCAAGCCGGTGTCCGACCGGACCCTCGCGAAGCTGTCGCGACGCTTCGTCGAAGTGCCCAGGGACCGCTGAACTACGCCGCTACACTCATGCCGCATCCGAAGTTTCTCGCCCGTCTTTCAGCCATCGAAAACCTGTCTCAGGCCGAACGCCGGCAGGTGGCAGCCCTGCCCTCCGCGCTGCGCCAGGTCGCCGATGGAGAAATCGTGCTGCGTCAGGGCGAGGCCGCCTCGCGCTGCGTCTTCGTCGTCAGCGGCTTCCTCTATCAGGCGCGCATCGTCGGCGACCGCAGCCAGATCCTCGCCTTCCATGTCCCGGGCGACATGCCGTGCCTGCACACCCTGCTGGTCTCGCCCATGGATGCGGACCTCGTCGGCCTCGGACCGACCATCGTCGGGACCGTCGCGCACAGCCACCTCAAGCAGCTGCTCGACGGCTCGATTCATCTGACCCGCGCGTTCTGGCGCGAGACGCTGATCGACGCAGCGATCTCGCGGCAATGGATCGCCCGCCTCGGCGCGCAGCCGGCGCTGCCCAAGGTGGCCCATCTCATCTGCGAGCTCGCGGCAAGGCTGGAGATGGTCGGCCTTCTCAAGGACGGCTGCTTCCAGCTGCCGATGACGCAGCGCCACGTTGCGGACGCCTGCGGGCTGTCGATCGTCCACGTCAATCGCACCATCCAGGAGCTCAGGCATCGTGGATTGATTGCCTGGGAGGGCAGCGAGATCGAACTGCTGCAGCCTGATGAGCTGCGCAGGCTCGCGGATTTCAGGCCTGACTATCTGAGCTGAACTCTGGCAGGATGCGACGCCTCGCCTAGGCGCCCGCCCTCTCCTTCCGCCACGCCGCGAGCAGCGGGCCGCCGCGCCCGTGGACAGGATCCGTCTTCGGCTTGCGGACCTTGGCGATGCGCTTGGCGGCGTCGGGACGCTCGCGCGTATCGGTGCACTCGTCGTACGTCCCGTCCTGCGGGTAGGCTCCGACGACCAGGAAATCCCGGCTGGACTCGATGAGCCTGTGCCCTGTCCCCGCGGGAAGGACCAGGACATCACCGGCCTTTACGCTCAGAACCCGCCCCTTGACGCCGCCGCACTCGAGCCGGGCCGAACCGCGTGCCACGCCCATCACCTCGTGGATCTGCGAATGATAATGCACGAAGTCGTACACGGTATCGCGCCATGACCGGCCCCACCCATTGCTATCGAACAGCGTGTCGATGATGACCTCTGGCGGAAAGCGCCGGCCCTTCAGCTCAACCGCGCTGCGATAGAACAGCGCCGGGAATTTCGGATTGTTCGGCACGATGCCGTCATCGCGAAGTCGGAGGGCTGCCGGTTGTCGCGTCCGCACCAATGCCCGCAGCGTCGCAATATCGGGATGGTCCTCGATCAGCTTCTTGGCGAAGTTCTTGATCTGATCCTTGACTGGCATGGCGTCTCCTCGGCCGCGATTCAACGGCGACGGACGTGATTGGTTTCGGAACGTGAACGGTCCCTCTGTTCACCGCTATTCCGGGATGCCTGGAGTGCTGGGCCCCGGCTCTGCGCCGCACCGCATGCACCTTGCGGCTTGTCCTGGACGCGAGGGCCCCTCTCCGGCGCCGCTTTTCCAGGACACGCCCGGCTGCTAGACTGGCCATTATTTTGGGGAATTTTCATGCGCGCGAGGATTTTCAATCGCGTTCTGGGGCTGGCAGCGCTGGCCTCGCTCGTCGTCGCGGCCGTGCCGGCATCAGCCGAGAAGCGCATCGCGCTCGTGGTCGGCAACTCCGCCTACAAGAACATCACTCCGCTCGACAACCCGTCCAAGGATGCGGGCCTGATGGCGGAGACGCTCGGCTCGCTCGGCTTCACGCTGGTCGGCGGACGTGCGCAGCTCGATCTCGACAAGGGCGCGATGGACGTCGCGGTGCAGAACTTCGGGCGGCAGGTCCAGGGTGCCGACGTCGCGCTGTTCTACTATGCCGGCCACGGCGTGCAGGTCTTGGGCTCCAACTACCTGGTGCCGGTCGGCGCCAACCCGACCCGCGAGGCCGATGTCGATTTCCAGATGACCGACGTCAATCTCGTGCTGCGCCAGATGCAGGGCTCCGGCACGCGCCTCAACCTCGTCATCCTCGACGCCTGCCGCAACAACCCGT
>JAEYTQ010000287.1 GCA_023433965.1 Pseudomonadota bacterium
GCTCGGCATTGCGCTGGGCATAGACCGCGGTCCAGCGCACCAATTGCGGATTGGCGTCGATGGCCGCGACCACCGATTGGAAGGTCGGCGGCTTGCCCATGGTGTCGAGCCGGCCGGAGACGTCGCCGAACTTCGCGAATGGATTGCCCATCAGCACCGCGAGCTCGCGCCGGGCGCTGGCCAGCGTCGCCTTGAAGCGCTCGCGGTCGGCCTTGACCAGGGCGGAGGCGACCTCGGCGCGGCCGGTCTCGGCCGGCGACGAAGCGCCGGCCTCGACGCGGCGGCGCAAGAGCGGGGTCAGGCGGTCGATCGCGGCAATCTGCTCGTCGAGGATCTGGATGCGACGCTGCGCGCCGAGCACGCCGAGGAAGGCGATCGCGGTTTCCGACAGCACTTCGAGCCGGATGGCCTTGCGCTGGATCGCGGCCACTTCGACCCCGGCCACTCCGGCGGCGATCCTGGCGTCGCGCTTGCCGAACAGCTCGAAGGCCTGGCTGATCTGGAGCGTGGTCTCGGCCGATCGCGTCCCGCGATATTTGCCGGACCCGAATGAATCGTCCTGCTCGTAGGTCAGTTCCGGATTGAGCAGGGCGCCCGCCTGGATGCGCTGGCCGGTGGCGATGCCGACGTCGCGCTCGGCCGCCGTCAGCCGCGGGCTCGCGGCCAGCGCACGCGATAGCGCGCTGCGCATCGTCAAGGTCTGGGCGTGCGACGGCGCCAGCGCCGATCCTGCAATCAGACACGCCACCGCGCACGCCAGGCGCGCGGCCATTCTCCTGCAAAACATGAAACCGACCTGTGAAGGATGAAACTCATGGGCGCGGAACGCCCGACCAATCCGATCAGGCGATGGACTTGGGAGGAGGAGAGTCGGTATCGGGGATGATGCCGGCCAGCCGGGGGGCAGGTTGCGGGCGCGATGCCGACACGAGCGGGATCGCCGCGGCCGAGGGCGCCGGCTGTGTCACCGCCAGCGAGAAGCAGCCGTGGCAATGATGTCCGCCGATGGTCTTGTGGTCGCTGTGCCCGGTCGCGCCATCGAGGGAGGCGGCGATCTCCGAACCGCCGCCGGGCGTGGTGACGTCGATGGCGTGGGCGCTGTGCAGCGCGCCTGCGAGCAGATAAACAACCGCGATCAGCACGGATAGCAGCCCACGCCAATGGCGTGGACGGCAGGTTCCCGAGGTCTGGCGGTTCGTGAGCACGAGGTCACTCTGGTTTCGGTCTGCGCCCGGCCTAGCATGGCGGCGGGAACAGTGTCGACCCGCAACATTGTTACGTCCTTGGAACAATTGCCGCAGCAACGCAGCGTGACGACCTCGTCATTGGCGGGCGACGAGGCGCAAGTCTCGGTGCTGGTGCGAACGGGCTCGGGAATCTGGGCGACGTCGGCGTCCACGGTGATCACGGCGTGACAGCTCGCCTCCATCGCCCGCTCCAGCCATTTGATGGCCTCGTCGATCCATTCGTCCTGGTGCTCGGGATCGGCGAGCGCCTTCTCCCGGAATGCATTGGCCTGATGCAGGCACGCCGTTCTGCGATCCACGCGCCGCTCCCAATCTGGACGTTTCGCCCCGATCGCATCCTTGATGATCCCGGCTCGCGCGTCGTTAACATAGGACAGGTGCGGAAAGGCCCCAGCCGGACGAACCGGCTGGGGCCTCATGTGCTCACAATCTCTATCCTTGGGACTTGAGCGGACAACCCCCATCTTTGAAGTTCGTTCCAGGTGATCTGTCCGATTTGGAACGTTCCTCTTACCTCGCGATTACTGAGCAGAAGAAATCGAGGAGGACGGACAATGGACGGACTGATTTATCTGATCGGCTTGATCGTCGTCATCATGGCGATTCTGTCGTTCTTCGGCCTGCGTTGAGAGCGGCGCGATGACGGTCGAAACGCTCATGCGGGAAGAGGTCCTGGAAGGCGGACTGGTGGGGGAGCCCGCCCGGGCCATTCAGTGGAGTTCGGTATTCGCAGGCGCACTCGCGGCGGGCGCAATGTCGTTCATCCTGATCGGCTTTGGTGTCGCCGTCGGCCTGGGCGTCAGTTCGGCCTCGCCGACCTGGCGCGATGCATCGGCCGCGCTGGCGCTGCTCTCCGGCCTGTATCTCATCATCCAGGCGATCATCAGTTTCGGTTTCGGTGGCTACGTCGCCGGCCGGACGACCCGGCCGGCGCCCGAGCTTGCAACGATCGAGGACGATGGCGAGCGGCGGGACGGCCTGCACGGGCTGATCGCCTGGGCCCTTGCCGTGCTCGCCGGCGCGGCTCTGCTCGCGCTTCTCGGCGCTGCCGCGATCGACCGTTCGCCGATGCGCAGCTCGGCCAGCACCACGTCCGCGGCCGAGCCCTTGCTGAGCTACGAGCTCGACAAGCTGTTCCGCGCACCTCGCCGCGCGCCCAACACGGATCTCAGGGACGTGCGGGCTGAAGCGGGGCGCATTCTGATGACGTCGTCCAGCCATAGCGGCGTCAGCGCTGACGACCGAACCTACCTCGTGCAGCAGGTTGCCGCGGTGACGGGCCTCGCCGCGCCGGACGCCGAACGAAGGGTCAATGCAGTGATCGCAGACGCGAACACGGCGATCAACCGCGCGCGGCGCAACTCGATCATCGTGGCGTTCTCGATCGCCGCCGCGACCCTGATCGGCGCCGCAGTGGCGTGGGCTGCGGCCGTGGCCGGTGGGCGGCATCGTGATGGCGCGCCGTTGCCGAACTGGATGGCGAGCTCCAACCGCTTCCATCGCAGTCCGCGCGCGATGCCGGTGCCGTAAGCTCTCGAACGAAATGGCCGGGCGCAGGCCCGGCCATTTTGCGGGCGGCTTTACGCCTTCTCTTCCCAGATCATCGCCAGGTGCACGATGGTCTGCACCGCCTTTTCCATATCCTGCCGGCTGACCCATTCGAGCCGCGAATGAAAGGCGTGCTCGCCGGCGAAGATGTTGGGGCAGGGTAGTCCCATGAAGGACAGCCGCGAGCCGTCGGTGCCGCCGCGGATCGCGGTGCGCATCGGACGGAGACCCGCCCGGCGGATCGCCTCGATGGCGTATTCGAGCACGTGCGGGTGACGGTCGATCACCTGCTTCATGTTGCGGTACTGCTCTTTCACCTCGAGCGTGTAGCTCGAGCGCGGGTAATCCTTCATCACGTCCTTGACGATGGTCTCGAGCAGGACTTCCTTCTCTTTCAGGCCTTCCTCGGTGAAGTCGCGCACGATGAAAGAGAGCGTCGCACGTTCCAGCGCGCCCTCGATGCCGATCGGATGCAGAAAGCCCTGCTTGCCCGAGGTTGTCTCCGGCGAGCAGCCCTCCTTCGACAGGCGCTCGATGATGGCGGCTGCGATCTTGATCGCGTGCTCCATCTTGCCCTTGGCGTAGCCGGGATGGGCGCTGACGCCGGTGATGGTGATGGTGGCGCCGTCGGCCGAGAAGGTCTCGTCCTCGACGCAGCCGGCACTCTCGCCGTCCATGGTGTAGCCGAAATCGGCACCGAGCTTCTTCAGGTCGACATTGTCCACGCCGCGGCCGATCTCTTCGTCGGGCGTGAACAGGATCTTGATGGTGCCGTGCTTCACATCGGGGTTGTTGAGGAAGAAATGCGCGGCATCCATGATCTCGGCGACGCCCGCCTTGTTGTCGGCGCCCAGGAGCGTCGTGCCGTCGGTGGTGATGATGTCGTTGCCGATCTGGTTCTTCAGCGCGGGATGCTCGTTGAAGCGGACCACCTGGCTGGGGTCGCCCGGCAGCGTGATGTCGCCGCCGCGATAGTTCTTCCAAACCTGCGGCTTGACGCCCTTGCCGGTGACGTCGGGCGAGGTGTCCATGTGCGAGCAGAAGCAGATCACCGGCACCTTCTTGTCGGTGTTGGCGAGGATCGTGCCGTAGACATAGCCGTATTCGTCGAGATGGGCGTCCTCGACGCCCATGGCTTTGAGCTCGGCGGCGAGCACGCGGCCGAGATCCTTCTGCTTCTCGGTCGAGGGCGAGCGAGGGGAGTCCGGATCGGACTGGGTGTCGATGGTGACGTAGCGCAGGAAGCGCTCGGTCACGGTGTGCGAAAAGGTGAGGGAGGACATTTCTGGTCAAACCGCCGGGGTCTTTGGGGAAGCCCCGGGTATATCAGAAAAGCGGGCCGCGGTGCGCCCGAACGGTGCGGATCAGGATTAACGAAAACCTGGCTCAGATCGCCTCTTTCAGTTCCTTGACCGGACGGAAGGTGACCTTCTTGCTGGCCTTGATGTGGATGGCCTCGCCGGTGGCGGGATTGCGGCCGGTGCGGGCGGCGCGCTTGCGGACCTGGAGGAT
>JAEYTQ010000300.1 GCA_023433965.1 Pseudomonadota bacterium
CGGCGAGAGCGATGCCGCGCGGTTGGAAATGCATTGGATGATCCGGCCGCCGCCGGGCGCCACGCCGGCGCAGAGGGTGCGGATATCGACGCCGCAGGCCGACCGGACGATGAACAGCTCCTCGCGCGGCAGCAATGGTCGCAGCGTGATCGTGGCGGGCGCGGCTGCGGGAGCCGCTGCGGCCGGAGCCGCGCCCGCAGGCGCTGCGGTTGCGGCCGCTCCGCCGCCGAATGCCGCGTTCACGGCCTTGGCGCAGCCGGCCGACACCTTCGCCTTGTTCTTCTCCAGACATTCCAACGCGGGCGCGCCGCCCGGCGGCACGCTGGTGCAGACCTTGGGATAGTCGCCGCGGCAGGCGCTCTTGATGGCGGAAACCTGCGCAGGGCTCGGCTGTTTTGCCGTTGCCGCTTTCGGAGCCGCCGCCGCTGCCGGCTTGGCCGCCGGCTGCGCGGCGGGCGCGGCTTCGGTCTTCACAGGTTCAGATTTGGCGGGCTCGGATTTGGCAGGTTCGGATTTGACAGGTGCCGCTTCGGTCTTGGCGGGCTCGACGGCGCGAACCGCGGTCTGGCATCCCGCCGACAGGCTGGACATGTTCTTGGCGAGACATTGATACGCCTCCGCCCCGCCGGGCGTCACGCTGGAGCAATGCGCCATGAAGTCCGAGCGGCAGGCGGACCGGATCGCGCTCTTCTGGGCCTCGGTCGGCGATTGCGCGATCGCTCCTGTTGCAGATGCGAAGAGCGCCGATGCCAGCAACGCCGTGCGTATCGATGCATGTTTCAAAATGTTGAACATTTGAATGAATTCCCGCCCCGTCGGTAATGCCGACCGTTCCCGAAAAATATCCAAGCGCAATCGTCGCGAGTGATGCATCGCCAGCGGCATCTTTGGCCGCTTTTGCCGCTACTGCAAGTCCATATCTCGGCGCATTGCGACGTGACTACGTCGCCAGTCTCACCATGCGCTTGCCGCGGTTCTCGCCTGCGAGCAGTCCGATCAGCGCCTTCGGCGTGTTCTCGAGCCCGTCGATGATGTCCTCCTGCACCTTCAGCTTGCCCGATTTGACCCAGGCCTGGAGGTCGGCAAGCGCGCGCTGGCTCTCGTTCATGTAGTCCATCACGATGAAGCCCTGCATGACGAGGCGCTTCACCACGATCAGGCCGGGCACGCCGCGCGGGCCGTGCGCTGCGGGCACGCCGTCATATTGCGAGATCGCGCCGCAGCAGGCGATGCGGCCGTAATTGTTCATCTGCGGCAGGCAGGCTTCGAGGATGTCGCCGCCGACATTGTCGAAAAAGACGTCGATGCCTTTCGGCGCCGCCGCGCGGAGCGCCTTGAACACGGCGCCGTCCTTGTAGTCCACCGCCGCATCGAAGCCGAGCTCGGAGGTCAGCCAGTTGCACTTGTCGGTGCCGCCGGCGATGCCGACCACGCGGCATCCTTTGATCTTCGCGATCTGCCCGACGATCGAGCCGACCGAGCCCGCGGCCGCGGAGACCACGACCGTTTCGCCTTCCCTGGGCTTGCCGATCTCCAGCAGGCCGAAATAGGCCGTGAGGCCGGCGATGCCGAACACGCTGAGCAGATGCGTCATCGGCTCGAGCTTCGGCATCTTGGTGAGATGGTTTGCCGGAACCGCGGCAAATTCCTGCCAGCCGGTGTCGCCGAACACGATGTCGCCAGGCGCAAGGCCCGGCGCCTTCGAACTGACGACCTCCGCGATGGCGCCGCCCGCCATCACGCTGTTGGCTTCGACGGCGGAGCGATAGGTCGCGCCGTGCATCCAGGCGCGGTTGGCGGCATCCAGCGAGATGTAGCGCACGCGCAGCAAGGCTTCGCCATCCTTCGGCTCCGGCAGCGCGCTCTCCACCATCTTGAAATGCTCGGGACCGAGCTTGCCGCTGGGTTTCTCCACCAGCAGAATCTGGCGATTGACTTTGCCGCTCATGGCGTATCCTCTTCGCTCGTCTTGATGATTGGTGCAGCCGCCGCAAGCAGACGTGCAAGCCGCATGCACCATGCTTCGCGTGGAGGCTAGAGCGCGGCGTTCCATTTCACAACGGGAACATCCGGCCAACGCCTGAGCGCGCCGATCGCGTTGCTGCTGGCAAAGGCGTTCGACGCGCTGGACGATTTCCGCGCGGCGAATAATGGCGGCGAGCGCTCATCGCTCGTGGCGGCCGTCGCCAAATACCCGATCCAGTGCCGCGTCATACGCCGCCTGCACCAGCTCCGGATGCAGCTTGGCCAGCGCCTCCATCATCACGCCGGAATTGATCTCGAGCACGCGCCAATCGCCGGCAACGCGAACCATGTCGATCGAGGCGAAGACGATATCGATCGCGCGCGCGGCGTCGATCGCGAGCTTCACGCAAGCGGCGCGAGCCTCGCCGTCCTCCAGCAGCACCGGCTTTGCGCCGGCCTCGAGATTGTGTCGCCAATCCGAGCCGCGCTGCTTGCCGTAGACGACGAGCGGTACGCCATCGAGCAGCACCACACGGACCTCCTCCTCGATCGCGACATGGGGCGAGATCGCGAGCCCGGCGCTCATCGAAAAGACCTCGTCGGCCGCCTGGGCCAGTTCCGCCGTCGTCGTCGCCTTGAAGACCAGGCGGCCCGATGTCCCCTCATTGGGTTTCACCACCACGCCTTGCGGGTTCTGCGCGAGCAGCGCCTGCATCCTTTCGCGCCAATCAGGGCCGGCGACGTGCGTGCCCAGCTTCGGGTTGAGGAAGAGCTGATGGGAAATGCACGGCACGTCCTCGAGCGCCAGCGCGTCTGATGTGGCCGACTTGTCGTTGGCGAGGCGGTGCGCGATGGCGCTGTTGAGGCCGATGTCGTAGCCGAAGGCGAAATGGCGCCTCGCTCCCCGGCGCATTGCGAT
>JAEYTQ010000388.1 GCA_023433965.1 Pseudomonadota bacterium
CGCCCGCGCCTGCGCGCTGCATCTTGTCGCGCACGGTCGGCTCGGCCAGCAGCAGGCCGAGCTGCTTGACCAGGGCTTCCTGGGTGTCGGCCTGCCGCGCCCCGCCGCTGCCATCGAGCGCCTCGTAGACGTCGGCGAAGTTGAACACGTGCGGACCATGGACGATCGCGGCCCCCAGCTTGACCGCCTCGATCGGGTTCTGGCCGCCATGGGGAATCAGCGATCCGCCCATGAACACGATTCCCGAGAGCCGGTAGAACAGGCCGAGCTCGCCCATGGTGTCGGCGACATAGACGTCGGTGGTCGCGGTCGGCAGCTCTTCGCGCGAACGCAGGGCGGGTTTCAGGCCCGACGCGGTGACGAGGCCTGCGATCGAGGAGCCGCGATCCGGATGCCGCGGCACGATCACGGTGAGAAGCTGCGGGAAGATTCCGACGAGGCTGCGATGCGCCGCCACCAGCATCTCGTCCTCGCCCGGATGGGTCGAGGCGGCGACGACGATGGGGCGTCCGCGCGTCATCGCCATCAGCCGTTCGAGCTTGGCGGGGTCGGCCGGCGGCGCCGGCACGTCGAGCTTGAGATTGCCCGTGGTGACGACGTCACGGCCGCCGAGCGCAGAGAAGCGCTCGGCATCGGTCTTCGATTGCGCAAGGCAGATGTCGAAGCGCGACAGCAGGGCCGAGATGGTGCCGTGCATGCGCCGCCAGCGCGGGAAGGAGCGCGGCGACATCCTCCCGTTGATCAGCACCATCGGCAGGCGGCGCGCCGCACCGGCCAGGATCAGGTTCGGCCACAGATCGGATTCGATGAACAGCGCCAGCGACGGCTTCCAATGGTCGAGGAAGCGCGCGACATAGCGCGGCGAATCGTAGGGCACGTATTGATGGATGACGTCGGGCGGAAAGCGCTTCGCCACCACCGCCGCCGAAGTCACGGTGCCCGAGGTGAGCAGGATGCGCAAATTGAGCTCGCGCAGGCGCTCGATCAGCGCCGCCGCGGCCAGCACCTCGCCGACGCTGGCGCCGTGGATCCAGACCAGCGGGCCATGCGGCCGCACGTCGCGCGACAGACCCCGCCGTTCGCCGACGCGTGCGGGATCCTCCTTGCCCTGCTTCAGGCGCCGCTTGATCAGCGCAGGCGCGAGCGGCACCAGGCCGGAGGCCAGCCGCCGATACATCCGCAGCGTCATCGGCAGCGTAGTGGGAAGCGATTTAGGCATCTTCCGGTCCCGGGCGGCCGAGCTGCACATAGGCGCGCCGGGTCGCCTCGTTCAACGTATCCTCCAGCTCCTGCCGCAACGTTTCCATGGTGGCGGCATCGGCAGCTGCGGGAACGTGGATTTCCTTGATGCCGACCAACGCGCCCCGGCCGAACGGCAAGTTGATGGTGGTGCGGTCCCAGTTCTTGAGCCGGACGAAGCGGCTGGTCGCCATCGCGAAAGGCATGATCGGCCGTCCCGATTCCCGTGCCAGCATGATAATGCCGAGCCCTGCCACGCGCGAGCGCTTCGGGACGTCGGCGGTCAGCGCGACATTACAACCGGCCTGGAGCGTCCGCACCATTTCCTTGAAGGCGCCCACACCGCCCTTGCGATGGAACGCGCCGCCATGGTCGCCGGAGCCGCGGATGGTTCCGATGCCGAGCCGTTCGGCGGCGATCGCATTGAACTCGCCGTCGCGATGGCGGGAGATCAGGACCTTGGCCCGATAGGAGGCCTTGTCCTGGTTCTTGATGAAGGGCGTCAGGAAATGCTGGCCGTGCCAGAACGCGAAGATCGCAGGAAGCTGCGGCTCGACGCGTCCGTAGACGTCAGGCGGATCGATCGTGAAGCGATTGGTCCGCCAGACCAGACGCAGATATTCAGCCGCCAGGACCCCGACGGCACGCTGAAACCAGCTGCTTCGCAGCGTATTGCGAAGCAGTTTCTTCAACGCGCCGGTTCTTGGTTCGGATCGAGCAGCCGGTGGAGGTGGACGATGAAATAACGCATCTGCGCGTTGTCGACCGTGCTCTGCGCCTTGGCGCGCCAGGCCGCATGGGCGGCCGCATAATTCGGATAGAGGCCGACGATCTCGACGTCGTCGAGGTTCTTGAAGGTGTTGCCCTCGAGATCGACGAGCTCGCCGCCGATGACGAGGTGGAGCAGTTGTTGCGGGGCGCTATCTGGCATGGGTTCTCTTCCTAACGGGCTGCCCGGCAAAGCAGTGTTCGACAAGCACGACGGAAGCGCTCTAGGCCACGGACCGGTTTCGGAAATGCGCGACAATGCCCGCATGACGATCGTGTCCCGCCGCCACCAGCACCCCGTGCGTCACTTCCCGGCGGTTATAGAGGATGGGTTCTCCGGAGAGGTCGCTCATCCTACCATCCGCTTCCTGCACGATCAAATCGGCGGCCGCAAGATCCCAATCATGGCTGTTGCCGCCCGCAAAGGCCGCATCCAGCGCGCCATGGGCGACCCGGCACAGCCGCAGCGCCAGCGAGCCGATTCGCCGATGCAGCGTGATCTCGCCGAGCGACGGCTTCAGCCGCTCGACCAGCGGCTTCGGCCCGGCGACGCGGGCGAAGTCGAGCTCGGATCCGCTGGTCGCCCGCACCGGCTTGTCGTTGAGCGTCGTGCCCTGGCCGCGACGTGCGAAGAAGAACTCGTCGCTCGCCGGGGCGAACACCGCGGCCAGCACCGGCGAGGCATCCGCAACCAGCGCCACGCTGACGCACCATTCGTCATGGCCGCCGAGATAGTTGCGGGTGCCGTCGATGGGATCGACGATCCAGGTCAGCCGCCGCGATAGCCGGCCTGCGTCGTCGGCGCTCTCCTCGGACAGCCATCCGTAGTCGGGGGTCGCAGCCCGCAGGCGCGCTTCGAGCAGGTCGTTGACGGCGATGTCGGCCTCCGACACCGGCGATGACGCGCCCTTGGTCCACTTCCTCAGCTCGGTCCGGAACATCGATTGCGCCAGCGCGCCGGCGTCCCGCACCGTGTCCTTCAGCAGCGCGGCATCGCGCGCCAGGACGGTTTCGCCCAGGGATTGCGCGTCAGCGTCCGCCAAGCGTCAAACCCTCGATGCGCACCGTCGGCGCATTGATGCCGTAGCGGAATTCGAGATTGTTCGCCGGCTGCATCGACTTGAAGATCTCGAACAGATGGCCGGCGATCGTGACTTCGCTGACGGGATAGGTGATCTCGCCGTTCTCGATCCAGAAGCCGGAGGCGCCGCGGCTGTAATCGCCGGTGACGCCGTTGACGCCGGAGCCGATCAGATCGGTGACGTAGAAGCCCTGCTTGATATCGGAGATCAATTCGGCAGGGCTCGGCGTTCCCGGCTCGAGATGCAGATTATAAGGCCCGGGCGAGGGCGAGGAGGAGACGCCGCGATGGGCATGGCCGGTAGTGGCGAGGCCGAGCTCGCGCGCGGTGGCACAGTCGAGCAGCCAGGTCGTCAGCACGCCCTCGTCGACCAGCGCGGTCCGCTTCACCGCGACGCCTTCGGCGTCGAAGGTCTGCGAGCGCAGGCCGCGCCGGCGCAAGGGATCGTCGACAATGCGGATGTTCTTGGCGAACAGCTGCTGGCCGAGCTTGTCCTTCAGGAAGCTGGTCTTGCGCGCGATGGAGGCGCCGTTGATGGCGCCGACGAGATGGCCGACCAGCGAGCCCGCGACACGCGGATCGAACACGACCGGCACCTTGCAGGTCTCGACCTTGCGCGGATTGTAGCGCGCCACGGTGCGCTCGCCGGCGGAACGGCCGACGGCTTCCGGAGACAAGAGATCGGCGCCATGCGGCGCCGAGGTGAAGTCGTAGTCGCGCTCCATGCTGGTGCCTTCGCCGGATATGGCGGTGGCGGAGATGCCCTGGCTGGAGCGCAGATAAGAGCCGTGGAAGCCGGTCGAGGTGACGAGCACCATGCCGCCGATGCCGGCGGAGGCGGATGCGCCGCCGGATTTGGTCACGCCCTTCACGGCGAGCGCCGCGGCCTCGGCCGCCAGCGCCCGGCGCTCGAGCTCGGCGGTCGAGGGCAGATCGGGATCGAGCAGGTCGAGATCTGGGAAGTCGCGCGCGAGCAGCGCGGGATCGGCGAGGCCGACATATTTGTCGTCGGGCGCGACACGCGCCATCGCGACCGCACGCTCGGCGAGCTTGGTGACGGCATCGCCGCTGACGTCGTTGGTCGAGACCACCGCCTGGCGCTGGCCAACCAGTACCCGCAGGCCGACATCGTCGCCTTCGGAGCGTTCGGATTCCTCGACGCGGCCGTCCCGGACCTCGACGCCCTGCGAGACGCCGCGCACCGCGACCGCGTCGGCCGCATCGGCGCCGGCGCGCCGGGCCGCTTCCACCAGCCGCTGCGCGAGATCGGAGAGCGCGGACTGATCCAACAGGTCGCGATGGGCTGTGTTCGAGCTTGCGGATGGGGAAGAGTTCACGAACGAAATCCTGTTGGGGCGGAGGTCGGGACCGGAACCCACAGATCTGCCCTGATAGCGCGGACTTCAAGCATTTTCGGCCCGCAGAAGCTCAGATTCGCCACGTCGGCGCAACGTCTCGTCAATCATGCGCGCCAAGCTCTTGTCAATCATGAGGCGCGGTGACGGTGGGTTAACCAGCCTTTTTAAGCGGTTTCGGAAAGGGCCGCGCTAAGGTCCTCGCATCGACCGGGAACATAATCCCGGCGGGGAGAACAAAGCCGTGAGGCGTCAAACATCAACATGCGGGGCCAACCCCGCCGGGGGGGGCCCCGCCCCCCCCCCCCCCCCCCCCCCCCCCCCCCCCCCCCCCCCCCCGGCGGGGTTGGCCCCGCATGTTGATGTTTGACGCCTCACGGCTTTGTTCTCCCCGCCGGGATTATGTTCCCGGTCGATGCGAGGACCTTAGC
>JAEYTQ010000393.1 GCA_023433965.1 Pseudomonadota bacterium
CCCATGTCTATTGGGGCGGCACCTCGCTCGGCATCGATGCCGAGGAGTTCTGCCGCCTCTCCGGCGTCACCACGGCGGTCGACACCGGCAGTGCCGGACCCGGCAATTTCGCCGGCTTCCGCAAGCACGTGATCGAGCCGAGCCAGGTCCGCATTCTCGCTTATCTGCACGTCTCGCATGCCGGTATCTTCGGCTTCTCGCACCGGATCATGGTCGGCGAGAGCGAGGAGCTGCGGCTGATGAATCCGATCGAGGCGGCCAAGGTGGCCGATGCCAATCGCGATCTCGTCGTCGGGATCAAGGTGCGCGTGGGATTGCATTCCTCGGGCACGTCGGGGGCTGTGCCGCTCGACATCGCGCTGGAGGTTGCGAACGAGGTCGGCATGCCCTTGATGGCGCATATCGACCATCCGCCGCCGAGCTATGAGGAGGTGCTGGCCCGCCTGCGCACCGGCGACGTGCTGACCCATGCGTTTCGTCCGTTCCCGAACACGCCGGCGACCGCGCAAGGAACCGTCAAGAAGGCGGTGCTGGACGCGCGCGAGCGCGGCGTGCTGTTCGACATCGGCCACGGCAAGGGCTCGTTCGCGTTCAAGACCGCGCGCGCCATGCTCGCCAACGGCTTCCATCCGGACACCATCTCCTCCGACATCCATCAGCTCTGCATCGACGGCCCGGCCTATGACCAGGTCACGACCATGTCGAAATTCCTCTGCATGGGCATGGAGCTGTCCGACGTCGTCGCAGCCTCGACGGTGAATGCGGCGATGGCGCTGCGCCGCCCCGAGCTCGGCAGCCTCAAGCCGGGCAGCGTCGGCGACGCCACGCTGATCTCGGTCCGCCGAGGCCAGTTCGACTATGTGGACGTCGTCGGCGAGCATCTGATCGGCGACCGCAGGATCGTGTCGGAGGGCGTCGTCATCGGCGGCCGCTGGTGGCATCCGAATTGAGCGGCCGACGATCGCGAGCGTGCGCAGGGCGCGCCGTCAGTCGCGTCCCGCCTCCAGGATTGCCCTGGCGAGCCGCGCCGGATCGGAGAAGCACAGCTCGTGGCTTCCCGGCACCTGCACCAGGCGGAACAGGCCAAGCTTCTCCGACAGGCGCGGATGCCAGCCATGGCTGTGCGGCAGCGCGGTATCTTCGGTGCAGTTGATGTAGGATTTGGCCAGCTGCATCTCCGCAGGATTGGTCTCGAGCGCGATCTTGTCGGTGAAGGTCGCGAGCGGATGCGGGTTGAGGACGTCGTAGGCGCGCTGTGCCGTCTCGAGGTCGGCATCGTTGATGAACGCCTCGCGCCAGATCGGGAACGGCAAGACCACCGAGCCATCGCCTCGCTCGGCCGCGATCGCATCGAACAGCCCGATATAGTGTGGCGGCACCATGTCGTTGAGGCATTCGCCGTCATTGGGCACGAAGGCATTCCAATAGACCAGCCGGCGGATGCGCTCCGGTGCGAGGTCGGCGACGCCGGTGATGATCATGCCGCCATAGGAATGGCCGAGCAGGATGACGTCCTTCAGATCGTTTTCGGCCAGGTAGTCGGTGATCGACTGGATCGCGTCCTTGAGCCCGGTCGTCTTGGCATCGCCCGGACGGTTGCCCTTGATAGTGGGGGTATGGACCTGGTGGCCGGCCGCCCGGATCGGTGCGGCGACGGGCCCGAACTCGGCACCGGTGTGCCAGGCGCCATGGACGAGAACGTAGGTCGACATGTTGTGGCTCCTCCCGAGGGTATGGTTAGATCGAGGCCGCGCCGTTCCGGCCGGCGCGGCACTGCCGCACGTCGATTGTGGACTGGCGGCCGGTCAGGCGCTTGGCTGGAAGCGAACAGGATTGGTCCCGGAGTGAACCGATGCAGCAGCTCGAGCACGCCATGCCGTCACGCCAATCGGCCTGGGATACTGCGGGCGTCCGGCCGGCGGAGCAGTTTGCCTATTATCGTGAGGCGATCTGCCAAGCCTTCATGAACTTGACGCCCGAGCCGGCGGCGGCACCCGGTTTTCCTGCCAGCGTCGAGCACGTCCGTCTCGGCGGTGCCGCGATCAACCGCGTCAGCTTTCCCGAGCACGTGGTGCGGCGCTCCGCGGCCGACATCGCGGCATCCGACCGCAGCTGCTTCTACCTCAATCTGAAACTGGCCGGCCGCTGCCGCATCCTGCAAGGGGATCGCGAGATCAGCCTTTCGGCGGGGCAGGTCGGAATCTTCGACAGCGATCGGCGATTCACGCTTCTGCACGACCGCGGACCGCAGTTGCGCGTCGCCTCGTTCTGGGTGCCGGCTGAACTCTTGCGCGAGCGGCTGCCGTCCTCGTTCGATGTCGCGGCGACTCGCGTCTCCGACGATCCCTGTGTCGGCCATCTCATCGTCGAGACGGCGCGCGCCCTCAGCGACGGCGCGCTGCGCATGACCGAGGACGAGGGCGTGCTTCTGTTCCGGGCGTTGATCGAGCTGGTCGCCGTGAGCCTGTCGCGGCGCAGCCGGACAGGTGCCGCGGAGTCCGAGCGTCTTGCCGACGCAACCACGCTGGCGGTGAAGCGCGCCATTCACCGGCGGCTGCGCGAGCCCGGACTTGCGGTCGCCGATATCGCCGGCGCGGTCGGCATCAGTGAGCGCTACGTGCACAAGCTGCTGGCGCGATCGGGCTCCAGCTTCACCGAATATGTCATGGCCCATCGGCTCGACGGCGCGGCGCGGGAACTCGGGGATCCCGCGATGGCGGATCGTGCGATCGGCGCCGTCGCGTTCGACTGGGGCTTCTCGGATCTCTCCCACTTCACGCGGCGCTTCAAGCAGCGCTTCGGCTGCCGCCCGCGCGACTGGCGTGTGCGATGACCTAAAGCGACCTGATCTACAAGGATCTGGCGATCAGCAGCTTCATGATCTCGTTGGTGCCGCCATAGATCTTCTGGATGCGGGAATCGATGAAGATGCGCGAGATCGGATATTCCTGCATGTAGCCGTAGCCGCCGAACAGCTGGAGGCATTCGTCGGCGGTCTCGACCTGCTTCTCCGAGCACCAGTATTTCGCCATCGACGCCGTCACGGTGTCGAGGTCCTTGGCGACCAGGCGCTCGATGCACCAGTCGACAAAGACGCGCGCGATCATCGCCTCGGTCTTGCGCTCGGCCAGCGTGAAGGCGGTGTTCTGGAAATCCATCAGCGGCTTGCCGAACGCCTTGCGCTCCCTAGTGTAGTCGGTCGTGAGCTTGACCGCGCGCTCCATCGAGGCGACGGCGCCGACCGCGAGCGCAAGCCGCTCCTGCGGCAATTGCTGCATCAGCTGAACGAAGCCCTGGCCTTCCTCGTTGCCGAGCAGGTTTTCCGGCGGCACGGTCACGTTGTCGAAGAACAGCTCCGAGGTGTCGGAGGCGTGCAGGCCGATCTTGTCGAGGTTGCGTCCGCGCTTGTAG
>JAEYTQ010000398.1 GCA_023433965.1 Pseudomonadota bacterium
CCGCCAAGGGCGGCGAGAAGCGCGTGCGGCTGCCGACCGGCAAGGAACTCAACGTCAAGATTCCCGCGGGCGTCACCGAAGGCCAGCAAATTCGGTTGCGAGGGCAGGGCGAGAGCGCGCAGGGCCATCCGCCCGGCGATCTCCTGATCACCATCAACATCGCGCCGCACCCGTTCTTCAAGGTCGAGGGCGCCGACCTCAGGCTCGATTTCCCCGTCACGCTCTACGAGGCGGTTCTCGGCGGCAAGGTCCGCGTGCCGACCCTCGGCAATGCGGTGGAGCTTTCGGTCCCAAAGAACACCTCCAGTGGCCGGACCTTCCGCCTCAAGGGCAAGGGCCTGCCGAAAGCCGGTGGAATGGGGGATCTCTTCGTCACCATCAGGATTATGCTACCGGATGGGAACGACGCCGAGCTTGAGGCATTGATGGAGAAATGGCGGGACCAGCATCCCTACAATCCGCGTAGCGGGCTGGGTTGAGTTCGATCGCACTGAAGGGGTTCTCCGAAAGACCGAGGGCATCGTCCGGGAGATGATGCTCATCATATGCCCGAAGCGTGCTAGCGCGTCATGGGTCGACGGGTCGATTGTCCGGCGGGGCAGTCGATAAAAAAGGTGCGGCCTCGAGAGGGGGACCAGCGCGGTACCAACAACCCCAATCGAGGCCGCCCGCGTCGATCGGCGGATCGAACGCCACTCATAATCGCGTGAACACTCGGTGCGATAATGAGACGCGTCCATGTCCTGATTCCAAATTTTCAATGACGGAATCTGGGCACCGCGCTCATGCGGTTGCTCAAGTGCCGTTTCTCTCCGCCTGGTCGTACACGGCCTTCGCCACCCTGGTCAGCCGGTCACGGTCACTGCTGCCGCTGACAACGTATCCGACCCCGCGCTCGGCCCAGAACAACGCGCCGTCCTTGTCGGTCCTGGCGTAGCGCATTTGCGTTGCACCATTCTCGGTCTTGGCGGAGTAGATCGTGTACCGCTCGCCGGAGGCGTTCTCATACATCAGGAATGACGCCGGACCGTTCGGTCCCGGCAGGAGCCGGCCGCCGACCAGCTTCAGCCCGCTGGCTTCCAGGTTCGGTGCGAACACGGTCCAGCCGCAGCGCCGGGTCAGCCAGGCCTGGAGGTGGTCTCGCTCATTGCCGCCGACCTCGACGGGATGGCGGACCTCGACGACATAGAGGCGGTGAGCGTCGAGCGCGTCCGCCGTCAAGCTCTGGAAGGTCGAGGGTGCGTTGGCGGCACCATGCGCGACCCAGCCGGCGGTGCCGCCGGCGACGAAGGCCACCAGCACGGCCGCAGCGGCGCCATAGAGCCATTGCCGCGGGCGGCGCTCCAGCCGTTCCAGCTCGAGCCGTGCAGGTACCGGCTCTTGGGCAACGGCATCGTAGCGGGCGTGCAGCATCTCCGCCATGGCCCGCCAGGACTGCACCCGCTCGGCCTCGTCGGGATGGGCGGCAAGAAAGGCCTCGACGTCGGCGCGGCGCTCGGCCGGCAGCTCGCCGTCGACATAGGCGTGCAGTTCGTCTTCGGTCACCGGAATCTTGCGGTCGTTCATATCGCTCGTCTCTGGCTCTGCGGCCCAAAATGTCTTTTGTGAGTTAGCTTCGCGCAGCTCATCATTTCACCCGCCTGAGCGCCGGACGCTCGCCCTCCAGCGAGGCCTTGATGTGGGCCCTCGCACGCGCCAGGCGCGACATCACGGTGCCGATCGGCACGCCCTGGATGTCGGCGACCTCGCGATAGCTCATCCCTTCCAGCATCACCAGCAGCAGCACCGAACGCTGCTCCTCGACGAGGGTCGCCAGCGCCTTCTCGATGTCGCGTCCTTCGGCCTCGGTCCCGCTGGCGTCAGGGTTGTTCTCCGTCAGCGGCATGAATTGCGGCCGCCTTGCCAGCGAGCGCCGCCGGTTCTTGTTGAGGTTGGTCAGGATCGTATAGAGCCAGCTCCTGACATCGCCGCCGAGAAACAGCCGCTCCGAACACAGCGCGCGCACCAACGTGTCCTGGACCAGATCGTCGGCCGCATCCGCGTCACGCGTGAGCGCGCGGGCGTAGCGGCGCAACGCCGGGATCATGGCTTCCACACTCTGGCGAAACGCATTCATTGCGGTCTTGTCGTCCCTGGCGCTCGGCGAGCGCCCATAGCGATCATAACACCCGATTGGAACGGCTATTCCGGCACTCGAAACAGCGTTAACGCCGCGGATTTGGACTGTACCGCAGGGGAGGGCTGGTGTACCTCCAGACCTCAACCCGCTCGATGGGGACATTGAAAAAATGGCGCAGAATTCAGGTCTGATGCAAGGCAAGCGAGGCGTGATCCTCGGCGTTGCCAACAACCGCTCGATCGCCTGGGGCATCGCCAAGGCGTGCCACGCGGCCGGTGCCGAGCTCGCCTTCACCTACCAGGGCGATGCACTGAAGAAACGCGTCGAGCCGCTTGCCGCCGAGATCGGCGGCCTCGTGCTCGGCCATTGCGACGTCACGGATGCCGCGACCATCGACGCCGTCTTCGCGGTGCTGAAGGAGAAGTGGGGCAAGATCGACTTCCTGGTGCACGCGATCGCCTATGGCGAGCAGCTCGACGGCCGCTATGTCGACACCACGCAGGAGAATTTTTCGAAGTCGATGCTGATCTCCTGCTATTCGTTCACCGCGGTGGCGCAGCGCGCCGAGAAGCTGATGACGGATGGCGGCTCGCTGATCACGCTCTCCTATTACGGTGCCGAGAAGTGGATGCCGCACTACAACGTGATGGGCGTTGCCAAGGCGGCGCTGGAGGCCAGCGTACGCTATCTCGCCGCCGACCTCGGCGAGAAGAACATCTGCGTCAACGCGATCTCGGCGGGACCGATCAAGACGCTCGCCGCGTCCGGCATCGGCGACTTCCGCTATATTCTGAAGTGGAACGAGTACAACGCGCCGATGCGGCGCAACGTCTCGACCGAAGACGTCGGTGGCAGCGCGTTGTATTTCCTGTCCGACCTCTCACGCGGCGTGACAGGCGAGGTGCATCACGTCGATTCCGGCTATCACGTGCTCGGCATGAAGCGGCCGGATGCGCCCGACATCTCGCTGAGCGGCAAGGACTAGCGTTCAGCCGACATGCCGGTGCCCACGATCTACTTCCTTCGCCACGGCGAGACCGAGTGGAACGCGCTCGGCAGGCTTCAGGGCACCAGGGACGTCCCGCTGAACGCTCGCGGTCGCAGCCAGGCCGCGCAGGCTGGCGGCGTGCTCGCGGACCTGTTCAAGCGCGATGGAAAGGACAGAGCGGCGCTGCCCTATGTGTCGAGCCCGCTCGGACGTGCGCGAGAGACCATGGAGCTCGCGCGCACCAAGCTGGATCTGCCGCCCGCCGACTATTCCCTCGACGACCGCCTGCGCGAGATCGGCTACGGTGTCTGGGAGGGGCTGACACTGGCGCAAAGCGAGGCCTCCGAT
>JAEYTQ010000413.1 GCA_023433965.1 Pseudomonadota bacterium
GCGCTGGCCGTCAGCATCTCGCGGAACGAGCGCCGGTCCTGGTCGTAGAGCGGCCTGGCATGGGCGATGTCGTTGGCCATGCCGAGGATGTCGCCGCGGATCAGCTGCGCGTGGTCCTGCATGTAGGCGCGCGCGATGTTCAGAGAGTTCTGGATGACCTCCTTGGTCGGGCCGGAGAACAACCGGTCGAGGCTGCGCTCGATGGTGACGTTGGCGACGACTGAGACCAGCACCGCCGGCAGCACCGCCACGATCGAGAACAGGCTGACGATCTGGACATGGAGGCGCGCCGCCGCCCGGCCCCGCCGCCGCGCCAGGATCAGCTGCCAGAGCTCCCGGACGATGATCCCCACCAGCAGCAGGATCGTGGCGGCGTTGATCAGGTAGAAGGAGCGGACCACCTCCGGCGTCGGCTCGATCGTGGAAAGGCCGGTCAGGACCAGGAAGGTCAGGAACGCCGAAAGCAGCGCCAGCGCCACGGCAACGGGCGCCAGCCAGCGTCGCACCGACCAACGCCGGGGCTCTTCCGCTGGGGCCGTGTCAAAGTGTGCGGCCGAGGTGTCTGCGCTGGTCATTCCGGCAATGGTGGTGCTGAAAACGAGTCCGCGGGCGCGCGGATACTGATGTATTCGTACCACATTGTTGCCGAATTGCGACAATTCCGCGGCGCGACCGCTGAGTCGGACCGGCGCCATCCACAGCAACATGCCGGCTCGCCGGGAACGGATTGCCGCCATCCCGGCTTGATCCGGCATGGACAGGATCTTTCTCGCAACGATGGTGTCGGCGGTTCTGCTGCTGATCGTGGCCGCCGACCTTCTGGTCAATGGCCTCGGACTTCAGCCGGCCCCGGTCAATCTCGCCAGCGTGCTGCCGGCATCCCGGCCGGTCAGATAGATGTGATGCCGCGCGCCGCCGCCAAGCCGACTATTTGAATGTGCGGGCGGAACATTCCAGTCCGATCAGGAATTCTGCTCACCGCGTCAGCCACAACGGCCAGCGCGATCCGGACAGGCTCAGCTCCGCTTTGGTAGGGGGAGCTGAGCCACCGTCCGCTTGGAGAGACTAGCCCCCGCTCCGATACACCTGGATGTCGAGATCCCGGATCTTCTTGCGCAGCGTATTGCGGTTGAGGCCGAGCAGGTCCGCAGCGCGGATCTGGTTGCCGCGGGTGGCGGCCAGCGCGGCCGTGAGTAGCGGCACCTCGATCTCCTTGAGGATGCGGTGATACAGGCCGGGCGGCGGCACGCCGTTCGGAAAGCCCTGGAAGTGCGAGGACAGATACGCCTCCACGGCGCCGCCAAGATTGTCGACGCCCTGCTGAACCGCGGCACCCGGGCTGACCGAGGGCGGCGCAAGCTCGCCGTCGATGACTGACGCCGTGATCACGTCCTGCGGATAGAGCGCGGCGAGACGCCGGGCGAGATTCTCCAGCTCGCGCACGTTGCCGGGCCAGCGATGCTGCTTCAGCCGCTCCAGCGCCAGCGTGTCGAGCTTCTTCGGCGGCAGACCGTCCTTCTCGGCCAGCGTGAAGAAGTGGCGCACGAGATCGGGCAGGTCCTCGATGCGTTCGCGCAAGGGCGGCAGCCGCAGCGGCACGACGTTGAGGCGGAAGAACAGGTCTTCCCGGAACAGGCCCTGCTGGATCAGAACGCGCAGATCCTTGTTGGAGGCCGCGACGATGCGCACGTCGGTCTTGATCGGTGTGCGGCCGCCGACTGTGGTGTATTCGCCCTGCTGCAGCACGCGCAGCAGACGCGTCTGCGCCTCCATCGGCATGTCGCCGATCTCGTCGAGGAACAGCGTGCCGCCCTCGGCCTGCTCGAACCGGCCCGAGGCCCGGGTGTTGGCGCCGGTGAAGGCGCCGCGCTCATGGCCGAACAGCTCGGATTCGATGAGGTCGCGCGGGATCGCTGCCATGTTGACGGCGACGAACGGGCCGTTGCGGCGCTTGCCGTAATCGTGGAGCGCGCGCGCCACCAGCTCCTTGCCGGTGCCGGACTCGCCCGTGATCATCACGGTGAGGTCGGTCTGCATCAGGCGCGCCAGCACGCGGTAGATTTCCTGCATCGCCGGCGAACGGCCGACCAGCGGGATCGCCTCCATCTCGGCGTCCTCGTCCGGCGTCGAGGTCCGCTCCTTCGGCTCGGCGAGCGCGCGCCCGACGATGGCGATCAGCTCCTTGAGATCGAAGGGCTTCGGCAGATATTCGTAAGCGCCGCGCTCGGAGGCTCTGATCGCCGTCATGAACGTGTTCTGCGCGCTCATGACGATGACCGGCAGATTTGGCCGCATCTTCTTGATCCGCGGCAACAGGTCGAAGGCGTTTTCGTCCGGCATCACCACGTCGGTGATGACGAGATCGCCCTCGCCCTGGCTGACCCAGCGCCACAGCGTTGCGGCATTGCCGGTCAGCCGCACTTCGTAGCCGGCGCGGGACAGTGCCTGATTGAGAACGGTGCGGATGGCGGTATCGTCATCGGCGACGAGAATGCTACCTGCGGGCATTGTTGATCCTCATTTTGCCCCCTGTGACGCAGGCGACGACTTCCCGGCAGAATCGTCGCGGCTGCTTTGATCGGCATGTTTCACCGATGTGGAATACATCGGCATCAGCACGCGGAAGGTGGTCTTCCGCGGCTGAGATTCGCATTCGATGATGCCCCCGTGATCGCCGACGATCTTGGCGACCAGCGCAAGGCCGAGACCCGAGCCGGTCTGCTTGGTGGTCACGAAGGGGTCGAACAGATTGGGCAAGAGATCGTCGGGCACGCCGGGTCCGTTGTCCTTCACGCAGAATTCGAGCGGAAGGGATACCCGGGATTTCTGACCGGGCACTGACAGGCGCACGCCGGGGCGGAACGCCGTCGTGAGCTGGATCTCGGCGTCGGGCACGTCGATCAGCGCTTCGGCGGCGTTCTTCACGAGATTGAGGAAGACCTGGATGAGCTGATCCTGGTTCGCCAGCACCGGCGGCAGCGAGGGATCGTAATCCTCGATGAAGCGGATGTTGCGGGCAAAGCCGGATTGCGCCAGCCGCTTCACGTGGTCGAGCACGGAGTGGATGTTGACGGGGCCGCGCACGACGGGACGCTCGTCGCCAAACACTTCCATGCGATCGACCAGCGTGACGATGCGGTCCGCCTCGTCGCAGATCAGGCGCGTCAGCATGCGGTCCTCGGAGGAGGCCTGCTGCTCCAGGAGCTGCGCCGCGCCGCGAATGCCCGAGAGCGGGTTCTTGATCTCATGCGCCAGCATCGCGGCCAGCGCGATCACCGAGCGGGCGGCGCTGCGATGGGTGAGCTGGCGGTCCATCTTGTCGGCGATGGTGCGTTCCTGGAGCATCACCACGATGTGGCCGGGCCGCTCGGTGAGCGGGGCGACGTGGAGATCGACCTGGCGGTCGCCGCCCATGCGCGGCGTGCCCAGATCGACCTTGTATTCGTTGACCGGCGCATTCGACGAGCGCACCTGGTCGATCAGCGCCAGCAAGGGACTGCCGAACGGCACCAGTTCCTTGAGCGACTGCCGCTTCAGGAACTGAGTCGAGATCTCGAAGAAGGCTTCGGTCGCAATGTTGGCGGCCACGATCTTGCCGTCCGGCCCGATCATGAGGACAGGGTTGGGCAAGGCGTCCAGGATAGCGTCGCTGTCGGACGGAAGCGGCCGACGATGGTCAGCGGCTGAGTTCATGCAGCAGCGCTCCATGCGAAGTCGTCGAAGGCGTCTTGCAGCGATCTATGGACGAGGCGCGGGTCTTCCGAGACCAGGATCTTCTGCCGCCAGGATTTCAGCTTTCCGGCCGGCGCCCGGCTCGCCTGCGCTGCGACGTCGAGGGCCCAGCCCAGATGCTTGCGCGCATGCCTCAGACCGATGCGCAGACCATAGAGCGCGCAAATGCCATCATAGAGCGTGCGGACATAGTGCAGCTGGGTTTCGAGCGAAGGCACGGCTTCCTCAGCTCCGCCCTCAAGCCGGCGGCCGATCTGGCCGGGTAGCCAGGGCTGGCCCTGCGCGCCGCGACCGATCATCACGGCGTCGGCACCGGAGGCCGCGAGTGCTGCGACCGCCCTCTCGTAGGAAGTGATGTCGCCGTTGACGACGAGCGGAATGGAGATGGCCTCGCGCACCGAGCGGATCGCATCCCAATCGGCTTCACCCTTGTAGAACTGGCAGCGGGTGCGGCCATGGACGGTGACGAGCTTGATGCCAGACGCCTGCGCGCGCCGCGCCAGCTCCGGCGCGTTGCGCGTGCGGTCATCCCAGCCGAGCCGCATCTTCAGCGTCACCGGCACTTTCACCGCCGCGATCGTCGCCTCGATCAGGCTGACGGCATGGTCGAGGTCGCGCATCAAGGCCGAGCCGGACTGGCCACCGGTCACGTGGCGGGCGGGACACCCCATGTTGATGTCGATGATGTCGGCGCCTTCAGCTTCGGCGATCCGGGCCCCTTCCGCCATCCAGTGCGGGTCGCAGCCGGCGAGCTGGACCACATGTGGGCCGATGCCCGTGGCTTCGCAGCGCAACCGCGACATCCGGTGGCCGTTGGCGAGCTCATCGCTCGCGGTCATTTCGGACACGACGAGGCCAGCCCCAAGCTCCGCGGCCAGCCGGCGAACGGGCGAGTCAGTCACACCCGACATCGGCGCCAGGAAGACCGGGGTGGCGACATCAATATCGCCAATTTTCAACGGCTTAGAGCCAGATACTGCCGAGCCGGTCACAGGAGTCTCGTTGACTGGGCAGGGCCTCATCGCGCCTGCCATGATCTATCTTGCGCACAATTCTTGTGCAGTCAAGCGTCATGCCTACAGTTTAGACAATTCTGCAAAGCTTTCAAGTGCAGTGCAGCAAAATGCCGTTTCCCACAATCCGGGGAAACCCCCTTTTTTTGCGGGCCTGCCGTGCTAGAGGCATGCCGGCACCATCCTTCCCAAGCCTTCATCACCAACTGAATATTTGAGTCCCATGGCGAAATCACAGCGCACCGCAGTCGTCCTCGTCGCAGCCGGACGTGGACTGCGTGCCGGCGCCGGCGGGCCGAAGCAGTATCGCGAGATCGGCGGTGTGCCCGTGATTTATCGCGCCATGGAGGCTTTCAGCCGCCACCCGGACGTGTCGGCGGTGCAGCCGGTGGTGAACCCCGACGACAGCGCCATCTTCACCGCCGCGGTCGCCGGGCTCGAGCACGAGCCGCCTACGGAAGGCGGCGCCACCCGGCAGGCTTCGGTGCTTGCCGGCCTCGAAGCGCTCGCCGGGCACGAGCCCGACATCGTTCTGATCCACGACGCCGCGCGCCCCTTCGTCTCGGCCGGCGTGATCTCACGCGCGATCGAGGCGGCGGGCCGCACCGGGGCCGCGATCCCTGTCGTCCCCGTTACCGATACCATCAAGCTCACCGGCGCAAACGGAGATGTCGCGGGCACGCCGGACCGCGCGTCCCTGCGAATCGCGCAGACGCCGCAATCCTTTCGTTTCGACGTGATCCTGGAGGCGCATCGTCGCGCGGCGAAGGACGGGCGCTCGGATTTCACCGACGATGCAGCGATTGCCGAATGGGCGGGATTGACGGTTGCAACTTTTGAAGGCGATGTTGCCAACATGAAGCTCACCACTCCCGAGGATTTCGTGCGCGAGGAAGCGCGACTGGCGGCCCAGCTCGGCGACATCAGGACCGGCACCGGCTACGACGTGCACGCCTTCGGCGAAGGCGACCACGTCATGCTCTGCGGCGTGCGCGTGCCGCACAGCAAGGGTTTCCTGGCCCATTCCGACGGCGATGTCGGCCTGCATGCACTGGTCGACGCCATCCTCGGGGCATTGGCGGACGGCGACATCGGCTCGCACTTTCCGCCGAGCGATGCGAAGTGGAAGGGCGCCTCTTCCGACCAGTTCCTGAAATACGCCATCGAGCGCGTCACCGCGCGCGGCGGTCGTGTCGCCAATCTCGAGGTCACCATGATCTGCGAGCGACCCAAGATCGGTCCGTTGCGCGACACCATGCGTGCGCGCATCGCCGAGATCTCCGGCGTCGACGTCTCGCGCATCGCGGTGAAGGCGACCACCAGCGAACGGCTCGGCTTCACCGGCCGTGAGGAAGGCATCGCGGCCACCGCGAGCGCCACCATCCGCCTGCCGTTCAACGAAAAGACCTGGAGCGCGTAAGGCCATGGGCGGCAGCGACGCACGCGCCCTCTCCCGCTCGCTGCTCGACCTGTGCCGGATGCGCAAGCTGACGGTCGCGACAGCCGAGTCCTGCACCGGCGGCCTGGTTGCCGGCGCGTTGACCGACATTCCCGGCTCCTCGGACGTGATCGACCGCGGCTTCGTCACCTATTCCAACGAGGCCAAGCGCGCCATGCTCGGCGTCGAGGCGAGCACGCTGGCCAATTTCGGCGCAGTCAGCAAGGAGACTGCAACCGCAATGGCGATCGGGGCGCTGGAGCGCGCCGATGTCGATCTCGCCGTGGCCATCACCGGCATCGCCGGCCCCGGCGGCGCCACGCCCGGCAAGCCGGTGGGGCTCGTGCACTTCGCCGCCGCCGCTCGCGACGGTCGCATCATCCATCGCGAGCACCGCTTCGGGGCCATCGGTCGCAGCACGGTGCGCGCCCGCTCCGTGGTCGAGGCGCTGCGCATGCTGATGGATCTCGCCCGCGGCCCGCAACTCGCCGCCAAACCGCAACGTGCCGCCGCAAGCCGCCTGCGCCCGAGCGTCACCCGTTCGCCGCGCCGGCATGTGGTGAAGCGCAGGCCGCCGCGCTCGCCGCGGGGGTGAATAGCCCTAGTCAGCGACAAAGGGCACGGATCCGCTGCTGCGTTGCGTCCGGGGCGACGAGGCTGCCACGTCTTACGTCGGCGCCAGCTTCGGCCGGCCGTAAATCGAGTCCGCCCGCTTCTCGAACGCGGCCGAAAACCGCGCAAAGGCGGCGTCGAACATCGAGCCCATCAGCATCGCCAGCATGCGGCTTCTGAACTCGTAGGCGAGGAAGAAACCGACATCGCAGACGCCCTCACCTTTCGGTTCGAACGTCCAGCGATTTTCCAGATTGCTGAAGGGACCTTGCAGGTACTCGACCAGGATCTTCAGATTGGCGCGGTCAAGGGTCACCCGGCTGGTGAAGGATTCCTTGATCAGCTTGAACGACACCGTCATGTCGGCGACCAGCACCTCGGTACCGTCGGGCTTGGCCATGCGCTGGCGAACCCGAAGCGCGCTGCACAGCGGCACGAACTCCGGGTAGCGCTCGACGTCGGCGACCAGATCGAACATCTCGGATGCGCTGTGATCGACACGGCGCTTGCTCGAAAATTTGGGCATGGCGGTTCAGCGGGCGTTCGCGGCCCGCGCGGCCTTCAGTCTCGCAAAGTCCTCGCCGGCATGATGCGAGGAACGGGTCAGCGGACTCGCAGACACCATCAGGAAGCCCTTGGTGTAGGCGACTTTTTCAAGCGAGGCGAATTCGTCCGGCGGCACGAAGCGCATCACGGCGTGATGCTTGCGGGTCGGCTGGAGATATTGCCCGATGGTAAGAAAGTCGACCTCGGCCGAGCGCAGATCGTCCATCACCTGGAGCACCTCGTGGCGCTCCTCGCCGAGACCGACCATGATGCCGGACTTGGTGAAGATGGTGGGATCGAGCTCCTTGACCCGCTGCAGCAACCGGATCGAGTGGAAATAGCGCGCGCCGGGCCGCACCGTGAGATAGCGCGACGGCACGGTCTCCAAATTGTGGTTGAACACGTCCGGCTTCGCGGCGACGACGACTTCGAGCGCGCCCTCCTTGCGCAGGAAGTCCGGCGTCAGGATCTCGATTGTTGTCGAGGGGCACGCGGCCCGGATCGCGCGGATTGTCTCGGCAAAGTGCCGCGCGCCGCCGTCGGCGAGATCGTCGCGGTCGACGGAGGTGATGACGACGTGGGCGAGGCCAAGCTTGGCAGTCGCCTCGGCAACGTTCTGCGGCTCGGCAGCGTCCAGCGCATTGGGCAGGCCGGTCTTGACGTTGCAAAAGGCGCAAGCCCGGGTGCAGGTGTCACCCATGATCATGAAAGTCGCGTGCTTCTTGTCCCAGCACTCGCCGATGTTCGGACAGCCCGCCTCCTCGCACACCGTGTGCAGGCCGTTCGCTCGCACGATGTTGCGGGTGTCGGCATAGCCGCGAGTGTTGGGGGCGCGCACCCGGATCCAGTCCGGCTTCGGCGGTGAAGCAGAATCGGGCCGATTCACCTTTTCGGGGTGGCGCGGGCGCAGCGGATTCGAGATGGTATCGACAATAACGACCATGGGCTGTCCGGTCTGTTCAGGTCCTACCTAGTCGGTCTGGCCTGGCATCGCAACCCGGCTCGCCCCGCTTCAGGGAACATGGCAGATATGGGCAATATCCTGCTCTGTTCTCAGGCGATTCTCATCTCGAATGGCTCCAGTCCCGAACACTTCACCCGCGCGGCTCGGCAAGCCGCTGAAGCGTGCCTTTTTCGGCCGCAGCGTGCACGAGGTCGCGCCCGCCCTGATCGGCGCCACCCGTCTGGTCGACGGTGTCGGCGGGGTCATCGTTGAAGTCGAGGCCTATCATCATACCGACCCGGCCGCGCACTCCTACCGTGGGCCGACGCCGCGGAACCAGGTGATGTTCGGTCCGCCAGGCTTTGCCTATGTCTACCGCTCCTACGGCATCCACTGGTGCGTGAACTTCGTCTGCGAGGTGGAAGGCTCGGCCAGCGCCGTGCTGGTCCGCGCGCTGGAGCCGACGCATGGTCTGGCTGCGATGGGTCGGCGGCGGCATCTGCAGGACGTGCATGCGCTGTGCTCGGGCCCCGGCAAGCTGACCGAGGCGCTCGGCATCACCATCGCGCACAACGGCCTGCCGCTGGACCGGCCGCCGATCGCGCTGCATGCCCGGACCGAGGAGTTCGACGTGGCGACCGGCATCCGGATCGGCATCACCAAGGCGGTCGAGCTGCCTTGGCGCTATGGCGTCCGGGGCTCGAAGT
>JAEYTQ010000417.1 GCA_023433965.1 Pseudomonadota bacterium
AGACCTTCGGCGCTCGGGCGGTCGCCGGCGGAGATGATCAGGCTGGCGAGCCGGCCGAACGGCGGATAGAGCGTCTTCTCGCGCAGCTCGATCTCGCTGTCGTAGAAGGCCTCGCGGTCGCAGGCGACGAGCGCCCGCATCACGGGATGATCGGGCTGATGGGTCTGCAAGTATCCGACGCCGCAGCCCTGCTCGCGACCGGCGCGGCCGATCACCTGGTTGAGCAATTGCCAGGTCCGTTCCGCCGCGCGCGGATCGCCGTTGGAAAGGCCCAGGTCCGCATCGACCACGCCGACCAGATTGAGCCGTGGAAAGTTGTGACCTTTCGCCACGAGCTGCGTGCCGATGATGATGTCGACGCGGCCCTCCGCGATCTCGGCGAGCTCGGAGCGCATGGTCTCGATCGAGGTGATGAGATCGCTCGACAGCACCATGGTGCGGGCCTGCGGAAACAGCGCGGCCGCCTCCTCCTGCAAACGTTCGACGCCGGGTCCGACCGCAACCAGCGATTCCTCGGCCGAACAGTTCGGGCAGACATGCGGCCGCGGCATCGAGAAGCCGCAATGGTGACAGACGAGACGCTGGCGAAAGCGGTGATCGACCAACCAGGCATCGCAGATGGTGCAAGCAAAGCGATGGCCGCAGGCGCGGCACAGGGTCAGCGGCGCATAGCCGCGGCGATTGAGGAACAAAAGCGCCTGCTCCCGCCGTTCGATCGCCGTCCGGATCTCGCCGGCCAGGCGCGGCGAGATGAAACGGCCCCGCGCGGGCGGCTCGCGGCGCAAATCGATGGCTTCGATATGCGGCATGTGCTGGCCGCCGAAGCGCGAGGGCAGCGCGATGCGCTGATAGCGGTTCTTGCGCGCATTGACCTCAGACTCCACCGACGGCGTGGCCGAGGCCAGCACGACCGGGATTTTTGCGATATGCCCGCGCACCACCGCCATGTCGCGGGCGTGGTAGTGCACGCCGTCGTCCTGCTTGTAGGCCTGGTCATGCTCCTCGTCGACGACGACCAGTCCGAGATTGGCGTAAGGCAGAAACAGCGCAGAGCGCGCGCCGACCACGACCGGCGCGGTGCCGCCGGAGATCGCCGCCCAATTGCGCGCGCGGGTGCGCGGGGTCAGCTCGGAATGCCATTCGATCGGCCGCACGCCGAAGCGCTGCGCGAAGCGGTCGAGGAACTGGCCGGTGAGCGCGATCTCCGGCATCAGGATCAACGCCTGCCTGCCGCGACGGATCACCTCGGCCACGGCCTCGAAATAGACCTCGGTCTTGCCCGAACCGGTGACGCCGTCGAGCAGCGCGACATGGAACGTGCCGTTGGCTGCGAGCGCGCGCATCGCATCCACACCGGCACGCTGCAGCGGCGAAAAATCCGGCCGGCCGAATTCCGGATCTGGCGCCGGCGGCGGCGGAGGCGGCGGCATCGGCTCGACCGTGAGCGTGCCTTCGTCGACGAGGCCGTCGATCACGCCGGAGGAAACGCCGGCCTCCCTGGCCGCCTCGGACTTGGCGTGCAGCAGCCGGTCGGACAGCAGTGCGATCACGCGCTGGCGTGCCGGCGTCAGCCGCTTCGGGGGATCGCCGACCAGCCGCACGCCGGCACGCGTCCGCTCGGGGCCGAGATTGTCGCCCATGCGCAGGCACATGCGCAGCACCATGCCGCGCGGGCTCAGCGTGTAATTGGCGACCCAGTCGACCACCTGGCGCAGCTCCGGCTTGAGTGGCGGGATGTCGAGCTTCTCGCTGACCTCCTTGAGGCGGTTGTGCAGGCGCGGATCGGGATTGGCGTTTTCGCCCCAGACCACGGCCAGCACCTCGCGCGGCCCGAGCGGCACGCTGACGAGATCGCCCGCCTTCAGCTCCATCCCGCGCGGCACCTTGTAGGAGTAGGTCTGGTCGAGCGCAACCGGCACCAGCACGTCGACCATGCCGGTCGCGTTGGTGGGGGCGGCGTTGCTGCGCGACGAATGATCCATGGACGGGAGAATCGGAACCTTGGGGCGTTCAGGCTAGCGCCCGGGCGCGCCTTAGCGAACAGTAAACTGGTGTGATGCGATATACTGGGCGGAATCATTCCGTCCAGAGCGCATGAGCAAAGCCGCAACACCAGGACTCGAGCTCGCCAGCGCCGATCCTTCGATCGCGCAGGAGATGGCGCGCTGGCTGTCGCATCTCGGCGCCGAGCGGCGGCTGTCGCCCAAGACGCTGGAGGCCTATGGCCGCGACCTGCGGCAATGCCTGGATTTCCTCTGTAACCATTGGGGCGAGCGGGTGACGCTCGAGCGGTTTGCAGCGCTGGAAGCCACCGACGTGCGCGCGTTCATGGCGATGCGCCGGGCCGACGACATCGCCGGCCGCTCCCTGATGCGCGCGCTGGCGGGCCTGCGCTCGTTCGGGCGCTTCCTGGAGCGCGAAGGCAAGGGCAAGGTCGGCGCCTTGTCCGCGATCCGCGCGCCAAAGGTCGCAAAGAGCCTGCCGAAGCCGCTGCCGATGGCCTCCGCAAAACGTCTGGCCGATGCCGACGAGCGTGCCGGCGAGGAGCGCGAGACCTGGATCCTAGCGCGTGATGCCGCGGTGATGGCGCTGCTCTATGGCTCGGGCCTGCGCATCTCCGAGGCGCTCGGCCTCAAGCGCCGCGAGGTGCCGAAGCCCGGCGAAGGCGACGTGCTGGTCGTGACGGGCAAAGGCAACAAGACCCGCATGGTGCCGGTGCTGCAGAACGTGCTGGCGCTGGTGCAGGAGTATGTCGCGATGTGCCCGTATCCGCTGCCGGCGGACGGCCCGATCTTCGTCGGCGCGCGCGGCGGCCCCTTGAGCCCGCGCATCATTCAGCTGGCGATGGAACGGCTGCGCGGCGCGCTGGGACTTCCCGACAGCGCCACGCCGCACGCGCTTCGCCACTCCTTCGCCACCCATCTGCTCTCGCGCGGCGGCGATCTGCGCGCGATCCAGGAATTGCTCGGCCATTCCTCGCTGTCGACCACGCAGATCTATACCCGCATCGATTCCGAGCGCCTGCTCGAAGTCTATGCCAGCGCGCATCCGCGGCGGTAAACTGACATGAAGCTGTCATAGCTCGCGCGCCTCTTGCGCCGCGCACGCGGTTGGTTCAATCGTTGCGGACCCGAGGCAGGAGACATTTATGGGCGCACACGAAAGCATGGAGCATGCCGAGCACGCCGAACACGCGTCCGGTTCGAACAAGAAGATCGCGCTCCTGATCGCCGTGCTGGCGCTGTTCCTGGCGATCTCGGAGACGCTCGGCAAGGGCGCCCAGACCGAATCGATCAGCAAGAACGTCGAGGCGGCCAATCTCTGGGCGTTCTTCCAGGCCAAGAGCATCCGCCGCACCGTGGTGGTGACCGCGGCCGAACAGGGCAAGCTCACACTCGCTGCCGCGGACGAGGCGCAGAAGCCCGCCGTGCAGAAGCAGATCGACGACTGGACCAAGACCGCGGCGCGCTACCGCTCCGAGCCCGAGACCGGCGAAGGCACCGAGCAGCTCGCCGACAAGGCCAAGCACGCCGAGCACGCGCGCGACGAGGCGACCGCGAAGTACCATCACTTCGAGCTGGCCTCGGCCGCCTTCCAGATCGGCATCGTGCTGGCCTCGGCCACCATCATCACCGGCATGCTGGCGCTGGCTTACGTCAGCGGGGTGCTGACGCTCGCCGGCCTGTTCATGACCGCGCTCGGCCTGTGGTGGCCGCATCTGCTGCATTTGCATTGAGGGGCGTGGAAGGGTTCTCACCGCGTCACTGCGAGGAGCCCTTGCGACGAAGCAATCCAGACTGCCCCGCGGCAGCTCACCGCGCCTGGTGCACGCTCCTGCGAAAGCGCTGGATCATGCGCAGCGTGCGATAGGACCATCCCTCGCCGTCGCCGGCGATCAGCTCGCGGATGCGGCGCTTGAT
>JAEYTQ010000422.1 GCA_023433965.1 Pseudomonadota bacterium
ACGAGGCCGGCCGCGATGGTCAGGTTCGAGACCGACAGCACCTGCCGTCCGCCGAAGAGGTCGATCTGCCGCCCGATGCGCGGGCCGAGCATCGCCGAGAGCACCAGCGCGGCCGAGAACGCGCCGAAGATCCAGTTGGAGGAGACGCCGAGGTCGCGCGCCATGGGATCGGCGATCAGCGCCGGCAGATAATAGCTCGAGGCCCAGGCCAGCGTCTGCGTGGTGCCGAGCGCCAGGATGATCGGAAGCTGGCGCTGGGTCATATCCCCGTGCTTCTGGTCGTCTGTGTCATCATTGCATTTGCCGCCTGGGGCGAGAGCGCGTCAACAGCGTCTGCGGCATATTCGACCTGCTGCCGACGCGAGCCTGTGTGCGTCCGCGCTCGGCCTTTCGCCCGTCACGAATGCACGCCATAATGGCGCATGCAATTGACCTCCCGCCTTGCGCTGATGAACTGGCTGACTAGCCAGGGGCTGACGGGCCTTCCGGAAAACGAGCTGCTTCGCGGCTTCTGCGAGCGCTGCTGCGCCGAGGGGCTGGAACTGTCGCGCGGGCTCGTCGTGATCGACACGTTGCACCCGATCTATGAGGGCCGCGGCTTCCGCTGGAGCGATCGCTCCAGCAACGAGAGCGATGCGTTCGAATACGGCTCGACCGCAGACGGCGACGCCGCCAAGAGCTGGCGCCGCTCGGTGTTCTTCCACATGCTCGAGAACGGCCATGACGAGATGGTGATCGATCTCGCCGATGCGCCCTCGATGGATTATTCGCAGATCGGCGAGCTCGCCGAGAAGGGCCACAAGCACTATCTCGCCTTCGTGCACCGCTTCGGCGAGAACGGCGCGCTCGGCCTGATGGATTGCCTCTATTCCTGCTGGACCACCCGCCGCGACAGCGGTTTCTCTGCTCTCGAGCTGGAAGCCTTGCGCGATCTGGTTCCGGTGCTGGGGCTCGCGATCAAGTCGGCGCAGCAGGTGGACATCGCCCGCACGCTCGGCCGCGTCTATCTCGGGCGCGATGCTTCGGAGCAGGTGTTGCGTGGGCGCATCTCGCGCGGTGTCACCGAGCGCATCAATGCGGTGCTGTGGTATTCGGATTTGCGCGGCTCGACCGGGATCAGCGAGAGCATCGGACCCGACGAGATCATTCCGTTCCTCAACGATTACGCGCAGGCCGTGATTGATCCTATCCACGAAGCCGGTGGCGACGTGCTGAAGCTGATCGGCGACGGCGTGCTCGCGATGTTCTGGGGCGAGGACATGGCGGATGCGCGCCGCGCCGCGCTGCGCGCCGAGCATCTGTTCCGCAAGAACGTCGCCGCGCTGAATGCGCGGCGCGAGGCCGCCGGCCGTCCGACGACGTCGGCCTATATCGGACTGCACGTCGGCGAGGTCTTCTACGGCAATATCGGCAGCGAGGACCGGCTCGACTTCACCGTGGTCGGCCCGACCGTGAACGAGGTCAGCCGCATCGCATCGATGAGCCGCTCGGTCGACCGCGAGCTCCTGGCCTCATCCGAGTTCTACAAGGGCCTCGATGCCGCCGGCCGCCGCTATCTGGTCTCCACCGGCCGTTATGCGCTGCGCGGCATCGGCCGCGCGCAGGACCTCTATACGCTGGATCCGGAGGTCGATGCGAGCGAGCCGTTGATGGGGAGCTACGAGCGCTATCTGTCGGGTTAGGGCAGGCTGCTACAGCATACTCCGCAATGACGGTATCATCAGCACCGCGCCGCCACCTCGTCGCCGACCATGTCCGGCTGCCGGTCCAGCCCCACCGCCGGCGACAACCAGATCACCAGCGCCTGCACGCCGAACACCGCGGCGGCGAGATAGAGGCAGGCTTCCGCGCTGAAGAGGCCGCCGACGATCGCGCCGAGCGCCGAGCCGAGCGGGCGGGCGCCGTAGCTCATGATGTTGATGGCGGAGACGCGCCCCAAAAGCCGCGGCGGCGTCACCGACTGGCGCAGCGTCGTGGTCGAGATGACCCATAGGATCGGCCCGACGCCGAGCAGGAAGAAGCTCGAGGCCGCAAGCCAGGGCGAGGGGACCGGCACCGTCAGCGCCATCACCAGCGCCGCGACGAAGCCGGTGACCGGGCCGAGGCCGACGACGGTGCCGAAGGCGAGGCGCCGCATCACGCGTGTGGCGAGCAGCGCGCCGATGACCATACCGACGCCGTACATCGTCAGCACCGCGCCGACGCCGGCCGCGGTCAGGCCGAGATGGCGCACGGCGTAGGGCACGAACACCGCGATCTGCAAGAACCAGCCGGTGTTGAAGATGAACTGGGTGATGAACACCGGCCGCAGCAGCTGGTGGTGAAACACGAAGGCCGCGCCCTCGCGGATGTCCTGGAACGGATGGCGCCGCGGCGCCGGCGTGCGCGCCGGCTCGTAGATGCCCGAGAGCAGGACGACGGCCAGTGCCGAGAGCGCGGCCGCAAAGCCGAAGGCCGGGCTTGCGCCCCACCATCCCACCAGCACCCCGCCGAGCGCAGGCCCGCTCGCGAAGGCGATGGTGCGCGCCAGCTCGATGCGCGCATTCGCCGCCGGCAACAGCTCCGAGTTCACCAGCGAGGGCACCAGCGCCGGCGCGGCCACGCTGTAGACCACGGTGCCGCACACTGCCGCGAAGCCGAGCAGCGCCAGCAGCGGCAGGCCGAGAGCGTCCAGCGCCAAGAGCAGCACGACGGCGGCGAGCGCGGCCGCCCTGAGCGCCTCGGCCCCCGCCATCAGTCGGCGACGGGAGATGCGGTCGGCGAGCACCCCGGCGGGGATGGCGAACAAGACGAAGGGCAGGGTGAGCGCGGTCTGCAGCAGGCCGGTCTGACCTTCGGCAACCCCCAGCGTCAGCACGGCCACGATCGGCGCCGCAGCGAGGGCAATCTGCTCCGCCGATTGCGCCGCGAGATTCGACCAGGCGAGGCGGTTGAAGGTGCCGGGGAGGCGCGGAGGCGTTGACATGGCGCATATCCTGCAGAGGCAAATTTGCGCCAATATTCGTTCCCGACGACCACCAAACCCACCCGCTTCCCGATAAGGGCGAGCCTCACCCGTTCGCGGCGTGGTGCCGGGGGCTAGATGCAGTTGCAAATGAGTTGCAATAAGGCCGAACTTGGGTATTCTGCCGGCATGGATGCCCGATCACCCCACCTGACGTCCGACAGCGCCGCCTGGCGCGCCGACGCGCCCACCACCAAAAGCCTCGCCGAGGTCAATGCCACCGTCTCGATCCCGGTTGCCGGCCATTGGTCCCGGCGGCTGCTGGCCTTCGTCGGCCCCGGCTATCTCGTCTCCGTCGGCTACATGGACCCCGGCAATTGGGCGACCGACCTCGCTGGCGGATCGAAGTTCGGGTACACGCTGCTCTTCGTCATCCTGCTCTCGAATTTGATGGCGATCCTGCTCCAGTCGCTCGCCGCGCGGCTCGGCATCGTCACCGACCGCGACCTCGCGCAGGCGTGCCGCGCCTCCTACCCGCCAGCGGTGAACTTCATGCTGTGGGTCGCCTGCGAGGCGGCGATCATCGCCTGCGATCTCGCCGAGGTGATCGGCACGGCAATCGCGCTGAAATTGTTGTTCGGCATTCCCTTGATCGGCGGCGCGCTGCTCGCCGCGCTCGACGCCTTCCTGCTGCTGCTCCTGATGAACCGCGGCTTCCGTTTCCTGGAGGCCTTCGTCATCGCGCTGCTCGTGGTGATCGCGGTCTGCTTCGGGGTGCAGATCGTTGCTGCGGCCCCGCCGGTGGCGGAGATCCTGCGCGGCTTCATGCCGAAGAGCGAGATCTTCACCAATTCGGACATGCTCTACATCGCGATCGGCATCATCGGCGCCACCGTGATGCCGCACAATCTCTACCTGCATTCCTCGATCGTGCAGACCCGCGCTTACGAGCGCAACGACACCGGCCGGCGCGAGGCGATCAAATGGGCGACGACGGATTCGACGATCGCACTGATGCTGGCGCTGTTCATCAACGCCGCGATCCTGATCGTGGCGGCCGCGACCTTCCACACGAGCGGCCATTCGGAAGTGGCCGAAATCGACCAGGCGTTCGAGTTGCTGTCGCCGCTGCTCGGCCTCGGCATCGCCTCGACGCTGTTTGCTGTCGCGCTGCTCGCCTCGGGCCTCAACTCGACGGTGACTGCGACGCTCGCCGGCCAGATCGTGATGGAAGGTTTTCTCGACCTGCGCCTGCCGAGCTGGGCCCGCCGCCTACTCACGCGCGGCATCGCCATCATTCCCGTGATCGTCGTGACCGCGATCTATGGCGAGCGCGGCACGGCGGAATTGCTGGTGTTCAGCCAGGTCGTGCTGTCGATGCAGCTGCCCTTCGCCGTCATCCCACTGGTGCGCTTCGTCTCGGATCGGCGCAAGATGGGGAAGTTCGCGATCCCGACGTCGGTCGCCGTGATCGCGTGGATCGTCGCGAGCGTGATCGTCGTCCTGAATTTGAAGCTGTTGTTCGATACGTTGTTCGGGTGAATTCGGGGCTGCCGCTCTCGGGTGCGGAGCATCCTGCAAGTTGGTTTGCGCGAGCCTGGCCGCACCCTTGCGAGTTCCGCATCGTCCTGTAGCAGAGCATTCGTCGCGGAGCGACGAATGACGGCTTTTCAATTGGTACGAAGAGGGTATACTACCTTCAATTGCTTCAGGCCGTAGATTGCTGACGGGCCGCATTATGACATTGCGTTTTTCAGAATTGATTTTACTCCCGGCGGGATAATCGGCGGTCCCGCGCCGGAGTCAGTGCGCCGATCGCATTTTCTCCGGATACGTCTTTGGGTTGTGCGCGAGAGTTGGCGCACGGAGCCGTGGCGATGCCATTGGCTGATGGAATGTTTTCGACTGCGCAGGTTCACGTCCTGGAAGGACGATGATCAGGCCAGAAAGCGTCGATTGCTGCGTTGAAATCATTGATGAGTGTGCGCTGCCGTGACCATGTGTCCCGCGTGTTCAGCCCGTATCTCCCGCGAGCATCGCTTCTGCTCCCAATGCGGCGCGCGTCTCGATCGTGCCACGGAGCAGGCCTCCGCTCAGTCGGCCGCCAATGCAATCGCGAGGGATGCGCGGGCTATTCCGCTGCACGCACAGGCCGCGGTTCGGCCACGGATGTTGACCGAAAACAAGCAGGTCAGCGTTCTCTTCGTCGACGTCTGCGACTCGACCTCGCTGCTGCAGTATTCCGACCCTGAAGACTCCCGCAACTTTCTCGGCAAGACGCTGAACCATCTGGCCGAGGCGGTCGGGACGTATGGCGGTACGGTGAGCCAGTTGCTCGGCGATGGGCTCGTCGCCTTGTTCGGTGCGCCCGTGGCGCAGGAGGATCACGCCCTGCGGGCGTGCCTTGCCGCCCTCAAGATGCAGCGAACGATCATTCCCGGCCACGAGGTGGAGGGCGTGGCCAGCCCGATGCTGCGCATCGGTATCAATTCCGGCGAGGTCCTCGTCGGCGTCGTCGGACAATATGGCTGGTCGCATTACGGTGCGGACGGCAAGACGATCCACCTGGCGTCGCGGCTCGAAAAGATGGCCGCGCCAGGTGGCATTCTGATCAGCGCCGCGACGCAGCGCCTCGTCGCGCAGCAGATCGACACGCGGCCGGTGGGGATGCGGTCGGTCCGCGGGCTGGATGATCCCATCGAACTTCATGAAGTCCTGGTCGCCACCGAAAGTTCGGCTGCGGCGCCGATGACGCGCAAGCAGCGCTGGGCGCCGCTGGTCGGCCGCGAGGAATCCTTGCGGATCCTGGCGGGGGACCTCGACGCCGTCCGGACCGGCACCATGCGAACGATCGGACTGTGCGGAGACGCCGGGATCGGCAAGTCCCGATTGATCGCCGACTGGATCTCCGCGCTCGCAAGCCAGGGTATCGAGGTCTGCGTTGCGCAGGCGAGAAGTTACGGCAGCGCGCGCGCCTACAGCACCGCCGCCGACCTGATCGCGAGCCTGGCAGGGCTGCCGCAGGCGAGCGTGGCGGACGCAGGATCGGTGAGGCAGGCCCTGGCGGCCGAATGGCCCCCCGAGGGCGCCGTGCATCTCGCCGCAGTCAATGATCTGCTGGGGCTGGCCGCGCCGGACGAGGCCTGGCTGGCGCTGAGCCCGGCCCAGCGGCGGCGCCGAATTGGCGAGGCTTTGTTGTGGCTCGTGCGCAGACGCACCCAGGCGGGAACGTTCGTGCTGGTGCTCGAGGACGTTTTCCTGGCCGACCGCGAAAGCCAGCGGCTGTTCGAGGCGCTGCTTCCGAAGCTCCAGGGACTGCCGATCCTGGTTTGTGTCAGCTACCGGACTGATTTCGAACATCAGTGGCGACAGGTCCCCTGGTTTGCAGAGCGCGTGATCGAGCCTTTGCGCGACGGTGAGATGCTCCGGCTCGCGCGCGCTCTGCTGGGGGATGATCTATCCGTGCTCGGCGTCATGAACGAACTGGTCGCGCGCGCCGACGGCAATCCGTTCTTCCTCGAGCAACTGGTCATCACGATGATCGACGACGGCTCGCTCGAGGGAACGCCGGGTGCATATCGGTTGCAGCGGCCGCCCGGAGAGTTGCGCGCGCCGGGCTCGATCGCGGCTGTGATCGGCGCACGCGTCGACAGGCTGCCCGAGGCGGCCAAGTCCGCGCTCGAGGCTGCGGCGATCCTCGGCGATCCCATCACGCGCGAACTGATCGCGTCGATGCAGGCCGTCGATGTCGGGCGTTCCGAGGAATTGCTGGGCCTGTGCGTTGCCTCCGGCTTGCTGGCAGGACAGGATCAGGTGCGCGGTCAGCTCGAGCAGCACGCGTTCGCATTTCGCCATGCGCTGGTGCGCGATGTCGTGCTCGGCGCTCTGACGCGCGCGCGGCTCAAGGCGCTGCATCGGCAGGCCTTCCTCGCGTTGCATGCGCGTCCGGGGGCGACCGAGGCGGACGTCGCTCCGGCGCTGGCGTACCATGCCTTCAAAGGCGAGGAATGGGAGCAGGCGGCGAGATACACCGTCAAGTCGATGGCGCGTGCCATCTCGCGTTCGGCCAATCAGGAAGCACTCCAGCTGTTCGAGAGGGGGCTTCAGGCCGCGCACCGGGTCGACGACAGCTCGATTGCGCGGGCGCTGGAGCTCGCGCTGCGGCTGGAAGCCATCGGGGCCATGCTGGCGCTCGGGCAGATCGACGACATCTTCAGCAATATGGAACGTGCGGAAGCCATCGCGGTGCAGCTGAACGATCAGCGAGCCCGAGCGGCGGTGTCGACCGAGACGGCGGTGTTCCTGTGGATGCGCGGACGCTTCGAGCAAGGTCTGCGGCATGCCTCACGGGGTCTCGAGGCGGCCCGGCTCGCGCAACGCCGTCACATGATGATGGCGGCGCATCAGACCCGCCTCATGCACCTTCATGCTCTCGGCCGCTATGCAGAGGCAGCCACGGAGGGCCAGATTCTGCTCTCCGACTTCGGTCCGGAGCTCTCGGCGCATTGTGTTCAACCCGGATGGGCCGCCATCCCCATCATCAATCTCTATGCGTTTCACGCCAGCACGCTCTGGCGCCTGGGAGACGGTGCAGCCGGCCACGCGATCTGTGCCAAGGCCTATGAGATCCTGTCGAACATCGACCATCCCTATTCCCGTCTGCTGATCGACACCGTCCAGGCGCAGATCTGGATCGAAAGCCGGGAGCTCGATCGTGCCGAGACCCTGATGCGCACGGGCGTGCAGCAATGCATGACGTACAACGTCCCGACCATGCTTTCGGTCTGCACCGGTGTCCTCGGCAGCGCGCTCGCGCGCAACCGCAAGGCCGCCGAGGCCGCGACGCTGCTGGAGAAGGGGTTCGCCGATCGCATCTACCAGGCGGCCGGGCCCTATGGCCGCACGTTCATGCGCGTCAGCCTGGGCGTCGCCTATCGCAAGCTCGATCGGTTTGACGATGCGATCGCGATAGGTCGCAAGGCGGTCGAGGAGGCCGCCGAAGAATATGGCCACCAGACCGAAGCCATGTACGAGCTTGCAGAAACCTTGCGGCAGGCAGGCGATCTCGCCGGCGCCGAGGTGCATTTCAGGCGGGCCGCCGAGGCGGCGGAGCGTCTGGGCATGCCCCACCATCAAAGACGGGCCGCCGCGGCACTCGCAGATTGGCGGAAGGATGGGTTTGCAGCATGAAGCTCTCGACCTATGAACCCGACGCGTTGCAACCGGGAGCACGTCGTCTCTCTTACGGTCTCTTCTGCTGGCTCAACCGCCACACGACCGTCCTGCGTGTGATCGGCGGGTTGCTTCGGCGCTGGCCGGCCATCGGCGGCCGGTTTGGCTTGGTGGCACGCGCCAGCGCGGTCAAGGACGTGCTGACGCGCACGCGCAGCTTTTCCAACACCGCGCATGCCGCCAACATGGTGTCCGGAGACTATCTCATCGGCATGGACCCGGGTCCGACCTACACGGCCGACAGGGAGTTGGTCCATGCGCGCCTCGCTGCCCTGGATGTTCCGAACGCTTCCGACGAGGAAGCCAAGAGACGGCTCGAGATCCTGGGGCGATCCGGAGCGCGCAGGTTCGATTTGATCGAGGGCTATCTGATGTGGGTCGTCTTCCACGCCATGAAGCCGCTGTTCGGATCGGCAACCGACGCAGTGGTCGCCGGATCGGCGAACCCTTCGGCGCAAGGCACAATGGATGAAGGCCTGCAACAGCAGTACATGCTGGAGATCCGATATGTTGCGGGCCAATTGCTCGCCGGCGGCCTGGCGACACTCGACCTGCGGCGGCGGGCGGAGAGCTGTGGAGATGCGCTTCAGGCCCGCATCGAACGCGTGAGCGGCCGGATCGGCACAGCGTGGGGCGTCAAGAGCGCTTCTCGAGACATCGAACGCAACGCGGTGGGGCTTGCCTGGATTTCGCATCCGGTCACCGTTCAGTCGGGGGCGCTCGTCGTTCAGGAGCTTCTCGGCCGCCCCCAGGTCTACGAACAATTGTGGGCCCGGGCCAGGAGTCTCGGGGATTGCGTCTGGACCGACGCCGGTTTCCGGAAGGACGTGCGCGATAATGTGCTGGAGCTCATGCGTTTTCGCCCGATCTTTCCGCTGCTGGCGCGTGACGTGCCCCGGGACACGGAGCTGCAGACGGGAGCGCGACAGAACGCCATGTGCCCAGGTGGCGGCAAGGTTTCGCTGCTGTCGATTGCCGCGCTGTTCGATCCGAGCGTGGACCGCGACATCGGACGCTTTTGTCCTAATCGCGACTGGGGCAGCGACGATCCCTTGCGCTACCTGATGTTCGGATATGGCTATCGCCAATGTCCCGCCCGGGACCACGCCGTGCACATCCTGACCAGCGCGCTGATCGGATTGCTGACGCTGCCCCGGCTGCAATTGGCGCGCGGTGAAGGCAAGGCCATCACCTATGACGGGCCGCTGATGTTGTCCATGCGCATGCGGATCACCTGAGCGAGCGGAGAGACGGCCATGCTCGAGAGCGTCCGGCGGCAGATGATCTGCATCGTTGCGCCAGGCTGGGCCGGCGGAGCCGGGCTTTCAGAACTGCTTCAAAAGGCGTTGGATCATCTCTTTCGCGATGTCGCCGTGGTCCACTTCGCCTCGATCGGGCTCCTGCCGGCGATGGCCGGTGCCGCGCAGAGGCGGCCGTCGTTGGTGCTGGAGCTTGCAGTCGAGGAGGGATTCCGCCCCGCCGATCTGTTGTATCGGCTCGTCTACCATCCGGACGGCGCAATGT
>JAEYTQ010000666.1 GCA_023433965.1 Pseudomonadota bacterium
TCAACGGCATCGGCTTCGCGTTCCCGGACTACGACACGGTCTGGAAGGCCATGGACGGCGATCTCGGCGCCCATGTCCGCGGCGAGATCAAGAAGGCCGGGCTCGAGGTCATGGACAAGATCTGGGACAACGGCTTCCGCCAGACCACGTCGTCGACCAGGCCGATCACCGGCCCCGACGACCTCAAGGGCTTCAAGATCCGCGTGCCGGTGTCGCCGCTGTGGACCTCGATGTTCAGGGCGTTCGACGCCGCGCCAGCCTCGATCAATTTCAGCGAAGTCTATTCGGCGCTGCAGACCAGGATCGTCGAAGGCCAGGAGAATCCGCTGGCGATCATCTCGACCGCCAAGCTGTACGAGGTGCAGAAATATTGCTCGCTGACCAACCACATGTGGGACGGCTTCTGGTTCCTGGCCAACCGCAGGGCCTGGGAAAAGCTGCCGCAGGACGTGCGCGCCGTGGTCGCCAAGAACATCAACGCCGCCGCGGTCAAGGAGCGTGAGGACACGGCCAAGCTCAACGCCAATCTGCAGCAGGAACTCGCGGGCAAGGGCCTGACCTTCAACCAGCCCGCCGTGGCGCCGTTCCGCGACAAGCTGCGCACGGCCGGCTTCTATGCCGAGTGGAAGGGCAAGTATGGCGACCAGGCCTGGGACCTCCTGGAAAAGGCCGTCGGCAAGCTGTCGTAACGTAGCAGGGCTGTCGAGGTTCGTATCAGGATGGCTCACGTCGAGGTCGAGCTGACCGCTGTGGTGGGCGAGGCGACGTTGCAGTCCCCTCGCCGACCTTCGCTACTGGCGTCAGTCGAGCGCGCGCTCGGTCTCGTCGTCGAAATCCCGACGGCGATCCTGGTGGTCGCCGAGATCGTGATCCTGTTTGCCGGCGTGGTCGCACGCTATGGCCTGCACCGGCCGCTGATCTGGTCGGACGAACTCGCCTCGATCCTGTTCCTGTGGCTCGCCATGTTGGGCGCGGCGGTTGCCTTCCGTCGCTCCGAACACATGCGCATGACCGCGGTCGTCGCCAGCGCGCGGCCGCCCGTGCGGGCCTATCTCGATCTGGTCGCGACCTCCGCCGCCCTGGCGTTCCTGATGCTGATCGTCTGGCCCGCCTGCGACTACGCCTATGAGGAAAGCTACATCACGACGCCGGCGCTGCAGATTTCCAACATGTGGCGGGCTGCCGCGCTGCCCGTCGGCATCGGCCTGATGGCGGCCTTTGCCTTGCTGCGGCTGCTGCGCGTGGCCGACTACCGAATGGTTGCCGCCGCCGCGCTGTCGGTTGCGGTCGCGATCGGCCTGTTCTGGCTGGCAGAGCCGTTGCTGCGCCCGCTCGGCAATCTCAACCTGGTGGTCTTCTTCGTCGGTGTTGCCGGCTTCTGCGTCTTTGCCGGCGTTCCCATCGCGTTCGGCTTCGGCCTTGCGATCTTCGGCTATCTCGCGCTGACCACGCGCACGCCGGTCATGGTGCTGATCGGGCGGATGGACGAGGGCATGAGCCACCTCATCCTGCTCTCGGTGCCCTTGTTCGTGTTCTTGGGGTTGCTGATCGAGATGACCGGCATGGCGCGGGCCATGGTGGCGTTCCTGGCGAGCCTGCTCGGCCATGTCAGGGGCGGCCTGCACTATGTGCTGGTGGGCGCCATGTACCTGGTCTCGGGCATATCGGGCGCCAAGGCCGCCGACATGGCGGCGGTCGCGCCCGTGCTGTTTCCGGAGATGAAGGAGCGCGGAGCCAAGCCCGGCGATCTCGTCGCGCTGCTGGCAGCAACGGGTGCCCAGACCGAAACCATTCCGCCAAGCCTCGTGCTGATCACGATCGGCTCGGTCACCGGCGTGTCGATCGCCGCGCTCTTCACCGGCGGCCTCCTGCCCGGCGTCGTGCTCGCAATCACCCTGTGCATGCTGGTGTGGTGGCGCTACCGCCACGAGGACTTGAGCCATATCCGCCGCGCCACTTCTTCCGAAATCGGCAGGAGCTTCGTCATCGCCCTGCCCGCGCTCGCGCTGCCCTTCGTGATCCGGTATGCCGTGGTCGAGGGCATCGCGACGGCCACCGAAGTCTCCACCATCGGCATCGTCTACGGCGCTCTCGTCGGGCTGCTCGTCTACCGCCGGTTCGACTGGCGGCGGCTGTTTCCGATGCTGATCGAGACGGCGTCGCTGTCGGGCGCGATCCTGCTGATCATCGGCACCGCCACGGGCATGGCCTGGGGCCTGACCCAGTCAGGCTTCTCGCGCTCCCTGGCGGCGGCCATGACCGGATTGCCAGGGGGAGCCGCGACCTTCATCGCGGTCTCGATCCTGGCCTTCGTCGTTCTCGGCAGTGTACTGGAGGGCATCCCGGCGATCGTGCTGTTCGGACCGCTGCTGTTCCCGATCGCCCGCGCCGTCGGCGTGCATGAGGTGCACTATGCCATGGTGATCATTCTCGCCATGGGTATCGGGCTATTCGCCCCGCCGTTCGGCGTCGGCTATTATGCCGCCTGCGCCATCGGACGCGTCGATCCGGCCGAAGGCATCAGGCCGATCTGGGGCTATCTCTTGGCGCTGCTGGTGGGATTGATCATCGTCGCGATCTTCCCCTGGATCTCGATCGGATTTCTGTGACGTGATGAAGGAGTAAGTCGATGAGTGAGCGGCAGAACCCGTACAAGATCGGCCTCGACAAGACTCCCGCCAACTACGTGCCGCTCAGTCCGCTGAGCTTTCTCGCGCGCAGTGCCGCCGTGTACCCCGATCATGTCAGCACGGTGTACGAGGGCCGCAGCTTCACGTGGGCGCAGACCTACGAGCGCTGCAAACGATTTGCGTCCTGGCTCGCGAGCAAGGGTATCGGCGTCGGCGACACGGTTGCGGCCATGCTGCCGAACATCCCGGCGATGAACGAGGCGCATTTCGCGGTGCCCATGACCGGTGCCGTGCTCAATGCGCTGAACATCCGCCTCGATGCGCCCTCGATCGCGTTCCAGCTCGACCACGGCGGCGCGAAGATCATCCTGGTCGATCCCGAGTTCTCGGGCGTCATCATTGATGCGCTGGCGCAGATGAAGGGCCCGAAGCCATTTGTGGTCGACGTCGACGACGCATCGTACAAGGGCGGCAGCCGCATCGGCGAGATCGAATACGAGACGGCGGTCGCCCAAGGCGATCCGGACTTCGCGGCGATCACGCCGACCGATGAATGGGACGCGATCGCGCTGAGCTATACTTCCGGCACGACCGGCAATCCCAAAGGCGTCGTGACCCATCATCGTGGCGCCTACCTCAATGCCGTCAGCAACATCCTCGCCGGCAATCTCGGCCAGCACCCGGTCTATCTCTGGACGCTGCCGATGTTTCACTGCAACGGCTGGTGCTTTCCATGGACCATCGCGGCCGCCGCCGGCATCAATGTCTGCCTACGCAAGGTCGAGCCGACCAGGATCTTCGAGCTGATCAAACAGCACGGCGTCACCCACATGTGTGGCGCGCCGATCGTCTACAACACGCTGATCAACGCCCCGGATGCGCCCAAAGGCAACGTGGCCCGCCGCGTCGTCGGCCTGATCGCGGGCGCCGCGCCGCCGGTCGCGGTGCTGGAAGGCGCCGAGAGCATCGGCATCAAGCTGACGCATGTCTATGGCCTGACCGAGGTCTACGGCCCCGCCTCCGTCTGCGCCGAGCAGCCCGGCTGGGACGAGCTACCGCCCGCCGAGCGCGCGCGCATGAAGCGCCGGCAGGGTGTGCCCTATCCGCTTCAGGAAAGCGTCACCGTCATCAACCCGCAGACCATGACGCAAGTGCCGCGCGATGGCGAAACCGTCGGCGAGGTCATGTTCCGCGGCAACATCGTGATGAAGGGCTATCTCAAGAACGAGAAGGCGACCACGGAAGCGTTCGAGGGCGGCTGGTTTCATACCGGCGATCTCGGCGTGCTCGACGAGCACGGCTACGTCATCATCAAGGACCGCTCCAAGGACATCATCATCTCCGGCGGCGAGAACATCTCCTCCGTCG
>JAEYTQ010000711.1 GCA_023433965.1 Pseudomonadota bacterium
CTCTACGAGCATCACACCACCAGCCTGGTCTTCAACGATCCGCCGTCGCACACCCGCGTCCGCCGCCTGATCATGGGCGCGCTGTCGCCGCGTGCGATCGCGGGCATGGAGGGCGATCTCGTCAAGCTGGTCGACGGCCTCCTCGATGCCATCGCGGACAAGGGCCATTGCGAGCTGATCGAGGATTTCGCGGCCTCGATCCCGATCGAGGTGATCGGAAATCTCCTCGACGTCCCCCATGACGAGCGCGGGCCGCTGCGCGACTGGTCGCTGGCCATCCTCGGCGCGCTCGAACCCGTGGTCTCGCCTGACGCGGCCGCGCGCGGCAACAAGGCGGTGCAAGACTTCTTGGCCTATCTCGAAACCCTCGTCGCGCGGCGGCGCGCCAGGCCCGGCAATCCCGAGCGCGACGTGCTGACGCGGCTGATCCAGGGCGAGGAGAACGGCGAGCGGCTGACCGAGAAGGAGCTGCTGCACAATTGCATCTTCCTGCTCAATGCCGGCCACGAGACCACCACCAATTTGATCGGCAACGGCCTCGTCGCTCTGGACCGTCACCCCGACCAGAAGCAGCGCCTGATCGACAATCCCGAACTGATCAAGGCCGCGGTCGAGGAGGTGCTGCGCTACGAAAGCTCCAACCAGCTCGGCAACCGCATGACCACCGAGCGCATCGAGCTCGGCGGCGTCGTGCTCGAGGCCGGCACCTCGGTGACGCTGTGCATTGGCGCGGCCAACCGCGATCCCGCGCAGTTTCCGGATCCCGAAACCTTCGACATCGCGCGCACGCCGAACCGGCACCTCGCCTTCGCCACCGGCGCGCATCAATGTGCCGGCATGGCGCTGGCGCGACTGGAAGGGGCCATCGCGATCTCGCGCTTCCTGGCGCGCTTTCCGGACTATGCCGTCAGCAGCCAGCCCTTGCGCGGCGGGCGAGTCCGCTTCCGCGGGTTCTTGAGCGTGCCTTGCACGATCGGATAAAGCCTCCAAAATAAAGCTGCGAAAACAACCCCATGCACAGTAGCTAACCCTTTGATATATCTCGCGATCAGCGGCGCAGGTAAAAGGTATTTAAATACCTAAACTACGGTCTTGTGCCGCGCGATGCAGGTTCGCAGCACCTCGTCCATCGGCTTGGCCCACCAATCGTCCGAAAAGATCTCGATCTCGGAATAGCCGGCAAAGCCCTGCGCTTCGACCGCTTGGCGCACCGATCGGATGTCGATGACGCCGTCGCCCATCATGCCGCGGTCGTTGAGGATGTCTTTCGTCGGCACCAGCCAGTCGCAGACGTGGAATGCGAGCAGGCGATCCCGGCCGGCGCGCGCGATCTGGTCCATCAGCTCCGGGTCCCACCAGATGTGATAGACGTCGAGCGCGACGCCGAGCATGCCGCTGCGGCCGGGGTCGAGCCGATCGCAGATGTCGAGCGCCTGCTTCGTGGTGTTCACGCAGGCGCGGTCGGCCGCATAGGCGGGATGCAGAGGCTCGATCGCCAGCGGCAGCTTGGCCTGCCGGGCGTAGTCGAGCATCTCCGCGAGCGCGTCCTCGACCTGCCCGCGCGCCGCCGCGATGTCCTTCGAGGCCTCGCTCCCCGGCCGCGAATATTGCGGCAAGCCGCCGACGACGAGCACGACGCAGGGCGCGCCCAGCGCCTTTGCTTCGTCGACACAGCGGCGGTTGTCATCACGCACCTCACCCCGGCGCGAGCCATCGGAGGTGAACATGCCGCCGCGGCAATAGCCGGACAGTTCAAGGCCGGCCTCGCGCACTGCGCGCGCGGCACGGTCGAGACCGGCGGCGGCGACCTGATCGCGCCATGGATCGATGGCGCGGATGCCGTGCCTTGCACAGGCCTCTACGATCGCGACGAGGTCGCCCTGCTTGCGGACGGTCGCCGTGTTCAGCGACAGCCAGCGGTGGTCGGACGAGAAATCGCGCATCAGGATTCGACACCGTGGGTGGCCAGCACGGTCTTCATCCGCTGCGTGGCGAGTTCAGGATTGGCGAGCAGGCCAGCCTGATCGGCGAGGCGGAACAGCTCGGCCAGATGCAGCATCGAGCGCGCGCTCTCCTGTCCGCCCACCATGGTGAAATGATCCTGATGGCCGTTGAGATAGGCCATGAACACGACACCGGTCTTGTAGAACCGCGTCGGCGCCTTGAAGATGTGCCGCGACAGCGGCACCGTCGGCCCGAGCACGTCGTGGAAGCCGGCCTCGTCGCCGGCAGCCAGCCGCGACAGCGCGTAGGACGCCGCCGGCGCAATCGCGTCGAAGATGCCGAGCAGCGCGTGCGAAAAGCCCTGTTCGTCCCCGGCGATCAGCTCCGCGTAGTTGAAATCGTCGCCGGTATACATCTTGATGCGCTTGTCGAGGCGACGGCGCATGTCGATCTCGCGCTGCTTGTCGAGCAGCGAGACCTTGACGCCGTCGACCCTGGCGGCGTTGCCGTTGATGATGGCGACCGCAATGTCCATCGCCTTGTCGAGATCTTTAGTGCCCCAATAGCTCGTCAGCGCGGGATCGAACATGTCGCCAAGCCAGTGGATGATGACGGGCTCCGCTACCCCCGACAGCACGCGGTCGTAGACCCTCGCGTAATCGTCGGCATTGCGGCCGAGTTTCGCCAGCGCACGCGAGGCCATCAGGATGATGCGGCCGCCGACCTTCTCGACCGCCGAGATCTGCTCCTCATAGGCGCGGATCACGTCGTCGAGACTCCTGGCATCCTCGACCGCGAGATGATCGGTGCCGGCGCCGGAGAACACCAGCGCGTTGCGGCGCTTGGCAGCCGACACCGAGCGCGTGATCAGCTCCAGCGAGGTCGGCCAGTCCAGCCCCATGCCGCGCTGGGCGGTGTCCATGGCTTCGGCCACGCCGAGGCCGAGGTCCCAGACGTGCTCGCGGAACGCGATGGTCTTGTCCCAATCGACGGCGGCCGACAGCCAGGGATCGTTGTCGGCGAAGGGATCGGCGACGGTGTGCACGGCCGAGAAGGCGATGCGATTGAGCGACCCTTCGAGCTTGGCGGGAAACGCGCGCGAGGCAGCTAACCGGTAGGTTTCGATCGAGCAATCGGCCTTCGGGAGCTTGAGCGACAAGGACGACATCGGCAGGACGGGCTTGTTCATGTGTCCCTCCTCACACCTTGATCGGGGAGACGTCGATCCAGCGGCGCTCCTTCCAGCTCTTCAGCGCGCATTCGGCGAGCTGCACGCCCTTGGCGCCTTCGAGCAGCGTGAACTTGTAGGGCGCATCCTCGTAGACGTGTCGGATGAACATCTCCCACTGCTCCTTGAAGCCGTTGTCGTAGGTGACGTTGTCCGGCAGCTTCTGCCAATCGCCGTAGAAATCGTGCAGCCGCTTCTCGTCGGGATTCCACACCGGCCGCGGGGTTGCCTGCCGCGCCTGGATCATGCAGTCGGTGAGCCCAGCGACCGCCGAGCCGAGCGTGCCGTCGACCTGGAAGGTGACGAGGTCGTCGCGATAGACGCGCGTCACCCATGACATGTTGATGTGGGCGATGACGCCCCCTTCGAGCTGGAACGTGGCGTAGGCGGAATCGTCCGCGGTCGCCTTGTAATTCCTGCCCTGCTCGTCGAAGCGCTCGGGAATGTCGGTGTTGCCGATGCAGCTCACGCTCTGGACATTCCCGAACAGATTGTCGAGCACGTAGCGCCAATGGCAGACCATGTCGAGGATGATGCCGCCGCCGTCCTCGCTGCGGTAATTCCAGGACGGCCGCTGCGCCTCCTGCCAGCCGCCTTCGAACACCCAATAGCCGAACTCGCCGCGCACCGAGAGAATGCGGCCGAAGAACCCGGAGTCGCGCAGGAACGCGATCTTCTTCAAGCCGGGCAGGAACAGCTTGTCCTGCACCGTGCCGTGCTTGATGCCCTTGGAATTGGCGAGCTTGACCACTTCGAGCGCCTCTTCGAAATTGGTCGCGATCGGCTTCTCGCAATAGACATGCTTGCCGGCGTTGATGGCCTGGGTCAGCAGGCCGGGTCGCGCCTGTGTCGTCGCGGCGTCGAAGAACATGGTGTCGTTCTCGTCGGCGAGCGCGGCATCGAGATCGGTGGTCCAGCGCGTGATGTTGAAGCGCTTCGCCAGCGCCTCGACCTTGTCGGCACTGCGGCCAACCAGGATCGGATCGGGCATCACGCGGTCGCCGTTCTTCAGGCGGACACCGCCCTGCTCCCGGATCGCGACGATCGAGCGGATCAGATGCTGGTTGAGCCCCATGCGGCCGGTGACGCCGTTCATGATGAGGCCGAGGCGTTGGGTGGTCATGCCAATTGCTCCTGAACTGGTGTTGGCTGTGCGAGCGGATGCAGCGCCGACCAGTCCGGATGGACCGACGAGGCGAAGCCCGCGCAATGAAGCGATCCGGTCAGGAGATCGCCGTCGTGAATGGAGAGGCGGATGCCCTTCCCGGCATCCGCATAGAGG
>JAEYTQ010000741.1 GCA_023433965.1 Pseudomonadota bacterium
ACCAATCTATTCCGCCGCAGCAATCCGCTCCGGAAACGCAGCCGCCAATGACGCACGATCCGGCTTGAGCACGCCGCGCTCGGTGATGAGGCCGGTGACGAGCCGTGCCGGCGTCACATCAAAAGCATAGTTCGCGACCGGCGAGCCCTCAGGCACGATACGTACCGTCTCCAGCCGGCCGTCGGCGGTGCGGCCCGTCATATCGGTCACCTCCACCGCGCTGCGCTGCTCGATCGGAATGTCGCGAATGCCGTCATGGACGGCGAAATCGATCGTCGGCGATGGCAGCGCCACGTAGAACGGTACGCCATTGTCATGCGCGGCGAGCGCTTTCAAATAAGTGCCGATCTTGTTGCAAACGTCGCCATTGGCGGCGACGCGGTCGGTGCCGACGATGGCGAGATCGACCATACGGTGCTGCATCAGATGCCCGCCGGTGTTGTCGGGGATGACCGTATGGGGCACGCCGTGATGGCCGAGTTCCCAGGCCGTAAGCGAAGCACCCTGGTTGCGCGGGCGCGTCTCGTCGACCCAGACATGGATCTTGATGCCGCGCTCATGCGCGAGATAGATCGGCGCCGTCGCCGTCCCCCAGTCGACGGTGGCGAGCCAGCCGGCGTTGCAATGCGTCAGCACGTTGACCGCTTCGCCCGGCTTTTTCGCCGCGATCGCCTCGATCAGCTTCAGACCGTTGCCGGCGATGCCACGGTTGATCTCGACGTCCTGCTCGACGATCTCGTCGGCCCGCGCATAGGCGGCTTCCGCCCGTTCAACCGGGTCGATCGGCGCCAGCGCCGCGCGCATCTCGTCCAGCGCCCATTTCAGATTGATCGCGGTCGGCCGCGCCACGACGAGTGTGTCATAGGCCCGTTTCAGCCCGCCGTCCGAGGCATCCTCGCGCATCGCGAGCGCCATGCCATAAGCCGCCGTCGCACCGATCAGCGGCGCGCCGCGCACCAGCATGTCGCTGATAGCAGCGGCCGCGTCCTCGCACGAGGTCAGGCGTGCGACGATGAACTCATGCGGCAGCCGGCGCTGATCAATCGCGCCGACCGACCAGCCGTCACGCTCGCGCCAGATGCTGCGAAAATGCTTGCCGTCGACCTTCATGTCATTCGGCCTTTCGTCTCAACCACGCAGAATGCGCCCCGCGACCGCATCGAGCTTCTGCAAGAGCTCGGGATCGCGCGCCTCGGGCGCGGTGATCAGCGCGGTGTCGAGCGCACGATCCGAACCGATGGGACACGGCTCATGCTCGCGCGGGAAATCCCGGGCCAGCCGCGCCACCAACGCCTTGGCCTTGTCGGCGTTGGACGTCAGCACGCGGATGATGTCCTGCACGGTGACGGCGTCGTGATCGGGATGCCAGCAATCGAAATCCGTCACCATCGCCACCGTGGCGTAACAGATCTCCGCCTCACGCGCGAGCTTGGCCTCGGGCATGTTGGTCATGCCGATCACGGAATAACCTGAGGCCTTGTAGGTCATGCTTTCCGCAAAAGTGGAAAATTGCGGGCCTTCCATGCAGACATAGGTGCCGCCACGCGCGATCGCGATGCCCTCGGCCTCGGCGGCCGCGGCAAGATGGATGCGCAGCCGCGGCGAGACCGGATGCGCCATCGACACATGGGCGACACAGCCGCGGCCGAAGAACGAGCTCTCGCGCTTGTGCGTGCGGTCGACGAACTGGTCGACGAGAACGAACGTCCCGGGCGGCAGCTCCTCCCTGAAGGAACCGCAGGCCGAGAGCGAGATCAGGTCGGTGACGCCAGCGCGCTTCAGCACATCGATATTAGCGCGGTAGTTGATGTCCGAGGGTGACAGCCGGTGACCCTTGTCGTGCCGGGGCAGAAACACGATCGGCAGACCGGCGATGGAGCCGCGCCTGACCGGAGCCGACGGCTCGCCCCAAGGGCTTCTGATCACCTCTTCGCGCGCATCCTCGAGACCCGGCAGGTCATAGATGCCCGAGCCGCCAATGATGCCCAATACCGCCTGCGTCATGCCCGCTCCACCCTGTCCATCGCGTGTGACAGGGTAACGCTATGCCAGTTTTGCGGGGGATTTGGAACGGGGGTGTATCTCACACCATCCCTTCGGCGACCACCATGTAGTTCACGTCCATGTCGGACGAGAGAGACCATCTGTCGGCGAAGGGGGAATAGACGACCCCGGTCTGCTCGGTAACGACGAGGCGGTTGTCGAGCAGGTGCTTTGCGAGCTCGTCGGGGGTGACGAACTTGTTCCATTCATGGGTGCCGCGCGGCAGCCAGCGCAGCACGTATTCGGCGCCGACGATGGCGAGCGCAAAACTCTTCCAGTTGCGGTTCAGCGTCGAGACCACCATCAGGCCGTTCGGCTTCAGCATCGAGGCGCAGCGCTTCAGGAAGACGCCGACATCGGTGACGTGCTCGACCACTTCCATCGCCAGCACGATGTCGAAGCGCTCGCGCGGGTCGATCTCCTCGACCGTGGTGCAGCGATAGTCGATCGGCAGATGGCTCTTGTCGGCATGCAGCTTCGCCGCGGCGATGTTGCTCGCCGAAGGATCGACGCCGACGACCTGCGCCCCCAGGCGCGACAACGGCTCGCACAAGAGGCCGGCACCGCAGCCGATGTCGAGCACACGCAAGGATCCGAGGCAGTTGAGGCTGCGCACGTTGCGCTCGAATTTGCGGCAGGCGGCGTCGCGGATATAGCCGAGCCGCAGCGGATTGATCCGGTGCAGCGGCGCCATCTTGCCCTTGGGGTCCCACCACTCCGCCGAGAGTTTCGAGAATTTCGCGATCTCGGCGGCATCGACGGTCGAGCCGGGCTGCGGGCTGGCGGGAATGGAAGTATTTTGCTGCATGCTCATGGTTACGCGCGGTCCTACCGCGTGGTGATCGAACTACGGAAGGCGAGCGGCGAGGCGATGGTCCTGATCGTCTCGATCCCCTCGCCGACGCCGCGAATCGTCACGTCGCCGTAGTTGAGGATACGTCCAAGAATAGACTGGTCGACGTCGACGCTCTCGACCTTGTCCAGCGCCATCTCGAAGGTGCGGCGCTTGATGAAACCGGTCTTGTGCACGACCCGGAGGTTGGTGACGTCGGTCTCGGTCGTAAAGCGATGGAACCAGCCTTTGATGGTCCAGTACAGGGCTGCCACAGCCGCGAGACCTGCGGCTCCGAGGCAAAGCAGGACGAGCCAGTCGACCATCGCCTGCCGCGACAGGATGAGCAGAGCCAGAGCCACAATCCAAGCCATGATGGCCGGAAAGTAGAAGATCCAGTGCGCATTGGTCGAATACAGCACGCGCTCGCCGGGCTGCAGGATCTCGTCGATGTAACGCGCCATGACCTCGGTTAACCCACTACCCCACCTGCCCCGCAGGAACCCGCTTGCTCCCGGCCCCGACGCTCTGTATACGCGCGGTCGGTGTCCGCGAGGCACCCGTCCAGTGCGGGTCACCATACTGATCCCTTTGAAGGAATGCACGCGTCGTCATGAGCCGCCTCGTGATGAAATTCGGCGGCACGTCCGTCGCCAATATCGAACGTATCCGCAACGTCGCACGCCATGTGAAGCGTGAGGTCGACGCCGGCCATGAAGTGGCCGTGGTGGTCTCGGCGATGGCCGGCAAGACCAACGAGCTGGTGGCCTGGTGCACCGAGGCCTCGCCGATGCACGACGCACGCGAATATGACGCCGTGGTGGCCTCCGGCGAACAGGTGACCTCAGGTCTGCTTGCCATCGTGCTGCAGGGCATGGGCATCCAGGCCCGCTCCTGGCAGGGCTGGCAGATCCCGATCAAGACCAGCGACGCCCATGCCTCGGCCCGGATCGAGGACATCGACGGCAGCGAGATCATCAAGCGCTTCAGGGAGCGCAAGGAGGTCGCGGTCATCGCCGGCTTCCAGGGCATCAACCCCGAGACCAACCGCATAACCACCCTCGGCCGTGGCGGCTCGGATACCTCGGCCGTGGCGATCGCCGCCGCCGTCAAGGCC
>JAEYTQ010000801.1 GCA_023433965.1 Pseudomonadota bacterium
CTTCGTGCTCGCGGTGTTCGCGGTCGGGGTCGCGGTGATGTGGCGCCTGGTGCATTCGCCCTACGGCCGCGGCGTTGCCGCCATCAGGCAGAGCGAGGTTCGCGTCGCGCATCTCGGCTACAATGTATGGCTCTACAAGGCCTCGATCTTCACTCTTTCGGCTGCGCTGTCGGGATTTGCCGGCGGTCTGTTCGCGATGGCGCAGCTCGCCGCGTTCCCTGACGTCATGAGCCTGCATCAATCCGGTTACGTCGTGATGATGACGCTGGTCGGCGGCGGGCTCGTCAGCTTCTGGGGTCCGGTGATCGGCGTATTTCTCTTCCTCACCGCGCGCGACGTGATCGGCGCGCTGACCAATGCCTGGATGCTCTATTTCGGCCTGCTCTTCATGGCGATCGTGCTGTTCCGCCCCGAGGGCATCGCCGGCGCACTCTCGGCCCTCGTGCAGCAGCATTCGCTCGGCGCCTTGCGGCGGCGCGGCACGTCCGCGATGCGGCTCCTGGTCGGAGGGGGGCGATGAGCATGATCGAGGCCGCAGGTGTGCATGTCCGCTTCGGTGACCGCGTCGTGCTGGAGAGCGTCGATCTCGCCGTCGGCGAGGGCGAGTTCCACGGTGTGATGGGTCCTAACGGCGCCGGGAAGACCACGTTCTTCAACGTCCTCACCGGCAGGGTGAAGCCGAGTCGCGGCACGATCCGGCTCGGCGGAGAGGACGTCACCGGCCTGAGCCCGCATCGCATCGCCGCCAAGGGCATCGCCCGGTCGTTTCAGATCATGACGTTGTTCGACGAGTTTTCGGCCCGCGACAACGTCATGATGGGCTTGCCGGAGTTTCGCGCCCGAGGTCTCGACATCGTTCACGCGGCCGCCGGCGACAGCCGGTTTGCCGAACGGGCCCGCGACGCGCTTGCTGCGGTCGGGCTTGCCGAGAAGGGCGACATTCGCGCCAAGGATCTGTCCTATGGCGACCGCCGTGCGCTGGAGATTGCGGTTGCGCTGGCGCAGGCGCCGCGGGTGCTGTGCCTGGACGAGCCCACATCCGGCCTCGGCTCCGACGGCGTGCAGCGGCTCGCAAGCCTGGTCGCCCGCCTGAAAGGCAAGCTCACCATCGTCGCGATCGAGCACGACATGGAGTTCCTGTTCTCGCTCGCCGATCGCATCTCGGTGATTCATTGGGGCCAGGTGGTGGCCCGCGGCACGCCGCATGAACTGCAGCAGAACGAGTGGGTGCGGCGCTCCAATCTCGGGAAATTCGCATGATCCTCGAAGTGGATGGCGTCGATACTTTCTACGGGGAGACCCAGGCGCTGTTCGGCGCCTCGCTGGCGGTCGAGCAGGCCAAGGTCTTCGCGTTGCTCGGGCCCAACGGTGCCGGCAAGACCACCATGCTGCGGTCCATTCTCGGGTTGACGCGGCCGCGGCGCGGCGCGGTGCGCTTCGACGGGCACGAGGTCACGCACAGGCCAACCCATGAGGTCGCGCGTGCCGGCATCGGTTGGGTACCCGACGACCGGCGGCTGTGCCCGACCTTGTCGGTGGGGCGCAATCTGTCGATCGCGCAGAAGCGTACGCGCTTCCGTCCATGGAGCGTCAAGGAGGCCTGCGCGATCTTCTCGCCGCTCGAATATCTGATGGAGCGGGACTGCGAGAACCTCTCGGGCGGCGAGATGCAGATGGTGGCGATTGCGCGAGCGCTCGTCGGCTCGCCGGGACTGGTGCTGTTCGACGAGCCGAGCCAGGGGCTGGCCCCCAAGATCGTCGGCGACGTGCTCGCGACGATCCTGCGCATGAAGGACGAAGGCGTCGCCTCGCTGATCGTCGAACAGAATGCCGAGATCGCACTCTCGGTCGCGGACCACGCCGCGGTGATCGATCGCGGCCGGATCGTCTGGACCGGAGACGCCGCGACGCTGCGCGACGACCATGGGCTGCGCCGGCGCTTGCTGGGAGTACAATGACGTGTCCGCACCGCTGCTGGTTCTCGACGGTATCCGCAAGGTCTACACCAGGGGCCGCCTCGTCCGCCGCACGACGTTCGCGCTCGAAGCCGATCTGTCGCTCGACGAGCCCGGCATCGTCGGCGTCGTCGGGCCGAACGGGGCAGGCAAGACCACGCTGTTCGAGATGATGACGGGCTCCAACGCGCCGACTGCGGGTCGCGTGCTGGTGGCCGGAATCGACATCCATGGAGTCAAATATCGCGAGCGCGACCGGCTCGCGATCCACTATCATCAGTCCTACCAGGTCCGGCGCTTTCGCAAGCGGATGCCCTCGGCCTTGCTGGCGCCGTCGCCGACCCGGACGCCGCTAGTCCACCTGTTCGACGAGCCGCAGTTCAACCTGCAGGACGGCTATATCGGCTTCATGCTCGATTTCTTCCGCAAGCTGCGGGACGAGGGCAGGCTGGTCATCCTCTGCATGCATCCGACCGCGAGCTGGCACCTCGACATCCTGGCCGAGGTCGCGGAGCAATTCCTGTTCGTGGCCGGCGGCGGGGTGACGCGCATCGCGGATTTCCGCTCCCTGGTCGCCGAGCCGCGCTTCCGCTCCTATCTCGGTCCGGAGATGACGCGGGCCGCCGACGCTATCGTCACGGCGGCCGCATCGTCCACACATTGACATAACCTAGAAGCGATCGCAGGAGAGTCCGTTGACCTATTCGAACACCCAGCTTTTCATCGGCGGCAAATGGCGTCCGGCCCAGTCTGGCTAGATCATAGAGGTCGTCAACCCCGCGACAGAAGAAGTGATCGGTACTGTCGCGCATGCCGGCAAGGCCGACCTCGATGAGGCGCTGGCCGCGGCCGCAGCCGGCTTCAAGGTCTGGCGCAACGTCGCTCCGTTCGAGCGTTGCCGCATCATGCGCAAGGCGGCCGCGATCATGCGCGAACGCAACGACGAGATCGCGCCGCTGCTGACGATGGAGCAGGGCAAGACGCTCGCGGAGGCCAGAATGGAGGCGATGGCTGCCGCCGACGTGATCGAATGGTTCGCCGAAGAAGCCAAGCGCGCGTATGGCCGCGTGATCCCCGCGCGCGGGCCCGGCACCTACCAGCTCGTGATGAAGGAGCCGGTCGGTCCCGTTGCTGCGTTCACGCCCTGGAATTTTCCGATCAACCAGGTCGTGCGCAAGCTCTCGGCCGCGCTCGCCGCCGGCTGCTCGATCATCGTCAAGGCGGCGGAGGAGACGCCGGCCTCGCCCGCGCAGCTGATCCGCGCGTTCGCAGACGCAGGCGTGCCGGATGGCGTCGTCAACCTCGTCTATGGGGTGCCTTCGGAGATCTCCGAATATCTGATCCCGCACCCGGTGATCCGGAAGATCTCCTTTACCGGCTCCACGGCAGTCGGCAAGCAGCTCAATGCGCTCGCCGGGCTGCACATGAAGCGTGCCACTATGGAGCTCGGCGGCCATGCGCCCGCGATCGTGTTTGACGATGCCGACGTCGCTTCGGCGGCGAAGATTCTGGCCGCCGCGAAGTATCGCAATGCCGGCCAGGTCTGCATCTCGCCGACGCGAATGCTGGTGCAGGATGGCGTGTTCCGTGAGTTCGTCGACAAGTTCGTCGAAGGTGCCAGGGCGTTCAAGGTCGGCAATGGGCTCAACCCGGAGTCCAGGATGGGCTCGCTCGCCAATCCGCGCCGCGTCACCGCGATCGAAGCCATGGTGCAGGACGCCGTGGGCAAGGGGGCCAAGCTCGAGACCGGCGGCCATCGGGTCGGCAACAAAGGCTACTTCTTCGAGCCGACCGTGGTGAGCGACGTGCCCAGGGACGCGCGCGCCATGAACGAGGAGCCGTTCGGCCCGCTGGCGCTGATTTCGCCCTTCTCGACCTTCGATGAAGCCGTCGAGGAAGCCAATCGCCTGCCATTTGGTCTGGCGTCATACTCCTTCACCAGCTCGACCAAGACCGCAACGGCGATCGGCTCGGCGGTCGAAGCCGGCATGATGTCGATCAACAGCTTTGGTCTCGCACTGCCCGAAGTGCCGTTCGGCGGCATCAAGGATTCCGGCTACGGCTCGGAAGGCGGCACCGAGGCGATGGAAGGCTACTTCAATACCAAGTTCGTTACGCAGACCGGGGTGTAAGCTGTCAAGGCCGCGAAACCGGCCTGTTCGTGCAAGCCTGGGCGCGCTCCCATCGTTCGATCGGATCGCACCGCCTGCGCCATTGCATTCAAAAAGAGAACTAATTCGATTGCGGCAGACGTAAATGTCCGGCCGCGATGCCGCTCTGCGTTTTGCCAAGATTTTCTCGGCAAACCCTTCGTATGAACTCACGAGTTTACTGGAGCGATTCCGTCGCCCAATGGGGCGTTCACCAAATCGCTTGACGAGTTCAAAAAAAGAACTGTAGTCTCAATCAAGGAGACGGCACGGATGTGCCGCAGGGTGGAACGCGCTCGTCATTGACATTGGATCGGCGGCGCGCTCGATTTCGCACGGCATGACGGCCGGCGACCCCTGAAGAAGTAGAAAATGGAATGAGCGCCAGCAAAGCGCGCATCAGGGAGGATATCGATGTCGTCCAAATGGAAGAGTCTCGCCGCTCTGGCCTTGCTGTTGAGCAGCCCGGCGTTCGCAGCCGATGAACCAGGCGTCACAGCGACCGAGATCAAGATCGGCGGCGTGTTTCCGTTCAGCGGGCCGGCATCATCGATCGGCCTCGTGGGTAAAGGTCTGATTGCCTACATTCAATCGCTGAATGACCGGGGCGGCATCAACGGACGTAAGATCAACTACATCGCCTATGACGATGCGTACAGCCCGCCGAAAGCGGTGGAACAGGTCCGCAAGCTCGTCGAGAGCGATGAAATTGCATTCATGTTCGGTCAACTCGGCACGCCCGCCATTTCGGCGACGGCAAAATACCTGAAGGCGAAAGGGGTACCCAGCATCGCGATCGTGAGTGGATCGTCCAAGTTCACCGACGTCGCCGCTTACCCGCTCTTCACGACGGGTCTCGTCAGTTACGATACCGAAGGAAAGATCTACGCCAAGTACCTGACGAAGGCTTTGCCGAACGCCAGATATGCGATCCTCTACCAGAACGACGACCTCGGCAAAGACTACGTCAATGCCTTCAAGGCGTTTCTCGGCAAGGACTACGATCGCAAGGTGATCACTGCCTCCTACGAGGTGTCCGAACCCACCATCGACTCGCAGATCACCAGCCTGAAGAGCTCCGGTGCCGAGGCCCTGTTCATCGCGGGTACACCGAAATTCGCCGCACAGGCGATCCGGCAGGCTTCCTTGATCGGCTGGAAGGCGACGGTCGTCATCAACTTCCCGTCCAGCTCGGTCGGCGGCACGCTCGCGCCGGCTGGTCTCGACAAGTCGGTCGGCGTGATCGTCGGAACGATCAACAAGGACATCGTGGATCCCGCATGGAAAGACGATCCCGGCATGCAGGCGTACCGCGCCTTCCTCGACAAGTACTTGCCGGGCGTCGACATCACCAACGGCAGCTATCTGACCGGCTATCAGCAAGGCGTCCTGCTCGAACAGATCCTGAAGCAATGCGGCAATGATCTCTCCCGCAAGAATATCGTGGCGCAAGCCAAGAACCTGCGGGATGTCGTCGTTCCGACGGCGCTGCCGGGAATCAAGGTCAACACAAGCGAAACCGAGAACATGATCTGGACCCAGATGCGCCTGCAGCGATGGACCGGCGCCACCTGGGAAGCTTTTGGGGACGTGCTGGACGCCAAGTCCGAATGAGCGCTGTGGGAGATCATTTGATGTCGACGACAGCACTGAAGTTCGCTCCGAGGGAGCTGCGCATCGAGCGACGCTCCGATGGCTCGCTGGTCTTGAGCTCGCCGCTCGAATGGAAGCCCTGCGACTGGCGCATCACCGACTGCCTGCCGAACTGGGCGGAGGTCGCTCCGAACCGGGTGTTCCTCGCACAGCGCAACGTGAAGGGCGGATGGGACGAGATCAGCTATGGCGAGGCGTGGTCGCAAGTCCGGGCGGTCGGTCAAAGTCTGATCGAAATGGGAGCCAAGCCGGCCGACAGGCTGGCGATCCTATCGGGAAACTCGATCGAGAACGCGGTGATCTCGTTTGCGGCGATGTCGCTCGGTGTCATCCTGGCGCCGATATCGCCGAACTACACGCTGATGCCCGGCGGGCTTGCGCGGCTGAAGGAGGTCGCCGAAGTGCTGCGGCCGAATTTTGTGTTCGTGCAAAGCGGACGCGACTTTTCCGCCGGCCGCGCCATCCCCGAACTGGCAGCAGCGACATGGATCAGTGTCGATGGCGCGCCGGACACGGTCCCTTTCCACGTCTTGACCGGCCGAAACGGTCATGAGGGATTTGACCGCGCCTCCCGCGCCGTCGCTTGCGACGATGTTGCCAAGATTCTCTTCACGTCGGGCTCGACGGGCTCTCCGAAGGGGGTGCTCAACACACACCGCATGATGGCAAGCTCGCTGCAAATGAGCAGTCTGTTGGTCTCGCCGCCGACGGCGCCGATCCAGGTGGAGTGGTTGCCGTGGCACCACACCATGGGCAGCAACGTCATCCTGCACGGCATCCTCAGGAACGGCGGGACGCTCTACATCGATGACGGCCGGCCGATACCGCAGCTCTTTCACAAGACGCTCACCAACCTCGCTGAGATCTCGCCGACCGCCATGTTCAACGTCCCTGCTGGTTACAATCTGCTTTGCGATGCGATCGAGAAGGATTCCGAGCTCGGCGCCGGCGTGTTCAAGCAGATGGATCGCATGACCTACGCAGGCGCTGCCATCTCGCAGGGCACGCTGGAGAAGCTGTATCGGTTGACCTCATCGATCACGGGGCGGCGCATTCCGGTGATGTCGGGCTACGGCACGACCGAAACCGCGCCGACCATCAGTACGACGCATTGGGCGACGGACCGGCCAGGGGAGATCGGGCTTCCGGCGCCGGGGCTTCAGCTCAAATTGCTGCCGGTCGCCGATTCCTACGAAGCCAGGGTGAAGGGACCCAATGTCACGCCTGGTTATCTCGGCCGGCCTGATCTGACGGAAAGAGCCTTCGATGAAGAAGGCTTCTACCGTATCGGAGATACGATCTCGTTTCTGGATCCGGAGAAGCCGGAGCTGGGGCTGCGCTTCACCGGGCGGATCTCGGAAAATTTCAAGCTCGCGAACGGCACCTGGGTCTCGATCGGAAACATGCGCGCGGCCATCTTGGCCGCGACGGGTGGGGTCCTGCTCGACATCGTCATCGCGGGTGAAAATCGCGAGGCGTGCGCGCTGCTTTGCTGGCTGAACCCGACCGAGGCGGCCCGGGTCGCGGCAGCTCCAGCAGGAGACCTGACCTGCGATCCTCTCGTCATTCAGTTCCTGAAGGATCGCCTTCGGAGCTACAACGAGGCCGTCGGAAGCAGTGAGAAGATCTGCTCCTTCATCCTGCTGAAGGATCCGCCGTCAATGGCGGCAGGAGAGATTACCGACAAGGCCTATGTCAATCAGCGCGCCGTGCTGAAAGTCCGCTCGGACCAGGTTGAACGCCTCTATGCGCGCGAGGCGGCTGGCGATGTGATCCGGACATGCGAGTGACGTCGGCATCCGCGGGTGCCCGAGAATGCCTAGGCGGCGCGGGAGCGCGACTTGGTCTTCGCGGCCGCGGGCGCCGGTGTCGGCGGGGTGCTACGGGCGCCCGGCCCCGGGTGCGTATGGACCTCCTTGGCCGAAAGCGGCTCGCCGCATTCGGAGCACACCATGACCGGGTCGAAATCCTTGCCGCACTTGCGGTGCTGGTGCAGCAACGGCCTGCCGCGCTCGTCGACCATGTGGGTATCGCCCCAATGCACGATAGCCATCATGATCGGATACAGATCGAGCCCTTTCTGGGTCAGGATGTATTCGTGGCGCTTGGGCGATTCCTGGTAGGGGATCCGCCGCAGGATGCCCTGCCGCACCAGCTTCTTCAGCCGTTCGGCGAGCAGGTGGCGGGTGATTCCGAGAGCCGATTGGAAGCCCTCGAAGCGGCGGGTTCGCAGGAAGCATTCGCGCAGGATCAGAAGAGTCCAGCGGTCGCCGATTACGCCGATGGTCCGGGCCATCGAGCACGGCTCTTCCTCGAGTTCTTTCCACTTCATTCACGGGCTCCAATCGCCGCCGTGACGCAGCCCGGTGTCGAATCGGGGCGGGCCTTGGTGCGGCAACTGACATTCTAGATTGGTACTGAAACCCAAACAATACCCTTCGGATACGCCAAATCGGCCATATGCGTTAGAAATTGACAGTTCTATTTTAGAACTGTAGGGTCGAAAAAAATCGGGCAGGCAGCGGGATCGCCGGTTGCCGTCACATGCTACGCGGGAGAAGCCGAGATGACCTTGAAGGTTGAATTCCAGTTCGATTTCGGCAGCCCGAACGCATATTTGGCGGAGCTGGCCATCCCAGACATCGAGCAGCGCACCGGCGTCAAGTTCGACTACGTCCCGGTGTTGCTCGGCGGCATCTACAAGGCAACTGGCAACATGTCGCCGTTCGACTCCCTTCGCGGGATCAAGAACAAGCCGGAGTACCAGGCACTCGAGACCCAGCGGTTCATCCGCCGCCACAACGTCACGAAATTCCGCCAGAACCCCTTCTTCCCCGTGAATACGCTCATGCTGATGCGCGGCGCCGTCGCGGCCCAATTCGAAGGCGTGTTCGAGGCCTATTTCCGAGCGGCTTACCACCATATGTGGGAAGAGCCGAAGAAGATGGACGATCTCGAAATCTTCAGGGCTGCATTCATCTCCTCCGGCATCGATATCGATCAACTGATCGCTCGTGCGCAGCAGGACGAAGTCAAGAAGAAGCTCATCGATCTGACCAGCGACGCCGTCAGCCGCGGCGCGTTCGGCTCGCCCACCTTCTTCGTTGGCAAGGAGATGTTCTTCGGCAAGGATCAGCTTCGTGACGTCGAGGACTCCATCCTCGAGCAAACCAGGCAGCCGGTCGCCAGGACGGCGTAGAGCCGCCGGCTGCCATCCGCAGACCGCTTCGAAACGTTCAACCCAACCGGGAGACGACCCGTGAAGAAGAGAAACGCGACCGTGGCCGTGATTGGTGCCGGCGATTATATCGGCGGCGAGATTGCCAAGAAGTTCGCTTCGGAAGGCTTCACCGTCTTTGCCGGTCGCAGGAACGGGGCGAAGCTCGAACCGCTCGTCAAGGATATCGAGGCGGTCGGCGGCGAGATCCATGCGCGCTCGCTCGACGCGCGGAAGGAGGAGGAGGTCGTCTCCTTCCTCGATGATGCCGACAAGCATGCGCCGCTGGAAGTCTGCATCTTCAACATCGGCGCCAACGTCAATTTTCCGATCCTCGACACGACGGAGCGCGTCTTCCGCAAGGTGTGGGAGATGGCCTGCTATTCCGGCTTCCTCGCCGGCCGCGAAGCGGCGCGGCTGATGCTGCCGCACGGCAGGGGCAATATCTTCTTCACCGGTGCGACCGCGAGCCTGCGCGGCGGGATCGGCTATGCTGCCTTCGCCAGCGCCAAGTTCGGCCTGCGGGCGGTGGCGCAGGCGATGGCGCGGGAGCTGGGTCCGAAGAACATTCACGTGGCGCATCTCATCATCGATTCAGGCGTCGACACCGAGTGGGTGCGCCAGCGCCGGCTCGAAGCGCTCGGCCCGAACGCGCTCGACAATCCCGACCTCTTGATGCCGCCATCCTCCGTCGCGGAATCCTACTGGCAGCTCTATCAGCAGCCACGCAGTGCCTGGACCTTCGAGCTGGAGATCCGCCCCTTCGGTGAGAAGTGGTAGCAGGGCGATGGAGCTCAATCTTTCCCCCGAAGACGCGGCATTCCGCGACGAGGTCCACGCGTTCATCGCGGAGAACTATCCCAAGGAAATGCGCGTCCCCAACCCGGAGACAGATCTGACCAAGGAGCAGTCGCTGCTCTGGCACCGGATCCTCTACAAGAAGGGCTGGATCGCCCCGTTGTGGCCCAAGGAATATGGCGGCCCGGGCTGGTCGATCACGCAGCGCTTCATCTTTGAGCAGGAAACCTCACGTGCCGGGACGCTGCCGCCGCTGGCGTTCAGCGTCACCATGGTCGGCCCCGTCATCTACACCTTCGGCAACGAAGCGCAGAAGAAGAAGTTTCTGCCGCGCATCCTGTCCGGCGAGGATTGGTGGTGCCAGGGCTATTCGGAGCCCGGCTCCGGTTCGGACCTCGCAACCGTCAGAACCAAGGCCGTGCGCGAGGGCGACCATTACATCGTCAACGGGCACAAGACCTGGACCACGCTGGCGCAGCACGCGGACTGGATCTTCTGCCTGGTGCGGACCGATCCGAACGCGAAGCCGCAATCGGGCATCTCCTTCCTGCTGATCGACATGAAATCGCCGGGTGTCACCGTGCGGCCGATCATCACGATCGACGGCAGCCACGAGGTCAACGACGTCTTCCTCGAGAACGTCCGCGTGCCCGCCGAGAATTTGATCGGCGAGGAGAACAAGGGCTGGACCTACGCCAAGTTCCTGCTCGGCAACGAGCGCACCAGCATGGCCGGCATCGGCCGCTCCACCCGCTACATCAACAAGCTGAAGCAGATCGTGAAGGCCGAGATACCGGCCGACGATCCGGCGCATCTCGAGTTTTTGCGCGACATCGCCCGCGTCGAGCTCGACGTGCTGGCACTGGAGGCGACAGAGCTGCGCGTCGTCGCCCAGATGGCGCGCGGCATCGACCCGGGTCCGGCGGCCTCGCTGTTCAAGATCCGGGGCACCGAGATATTCCAGGATATCACCGAGCTCACCCATCGCGCGATCGGCAATTTCGGGCTTGCGATCCGAGAGCACCCGGCCGGCGCCAATCACTTCATGCCGGGGCCTGAGCACGCTCATACTGCGTCGGAGAAATATCTGAACGCGCGCAAGCTCAGCATCTACGGCGGATCCAACGAGATCCAGCGCAACATCATCGCCAAGGCCGTGCTCGGCCTCTAGCCGCGGCGCATCGGGAGGATCGGATGGATATCCAGTTCACGGAAGAGCAGGAACTGCTGCGCTCCAGCGTGCAGCGGCTGCTACGGGATCAATACGATTTCGAGGCGCGGCGCGGGATCTTGGCGAGCGAGGAGGGCTTCAGCCGGACGCAATGGCAGGCCTTCGCGGAGCTCGGCCTGCTCGCGGCACCGTTTTCAGAAGAAACGGGCGGTCTCGGCGGCGGTCCGTTGTCGACCATGATCATCATGCACGAGCTCGGCCGTCACCTCGTCGTCGAGCCTTTCGTCGAGACGGTGGTGCTGGCCGGTGGATTGATCGAGCATCTGGGTACGCCGGAGCAGAAGCAGGATCTCATTCCAGGCATCATCGACGGCAGCAAGCTCTGGGCGTTGGCCTGGACGGAGAAGGCCTCCCGCTTCGATCTCGCCAACGTCGCCACCCAGTCGCGGCGCGAGGGAAGCGACTATGTCCTGAGCGGCGAAAAGACCATGGTGGTGGCGGCGCCCTGGGCGGATCATCTGATCGTCTCGGCGCGCACCTCCGCCGGCCAGCGTGATCGCAGCGGTGTCAGCC
>JAEYTQ010000106.1 GCA_023433965.1 Pseudomonadota bacterium
GCCCGGGACATCACCGGCGACGTGCTGTTCGACGGCTTCAGCCGCGGCCGCTACGCCACCGACGCCTCGTTCTACCAGATCATGCCGGCTGGCGTGGTGGTGCCCCGCACCATGGACGAAGCGCTGCGGACGCTGGCGATCGCCCGCGACGAAGGGATCAAGGTCACGCCGCGCGGCGGCGGCACCTCGCAGTGCGGCCAGACCGTCAATAGCGGCCTGGTGGTCGATCTCTCCAAGCACCTGAATCGGATCCTGTCGCTCGATATCGACGGCCGGACCTGCGTAGTCGAGCCCGGCATCGTTCTCGACGACCTCAACCGTCAGCTGAAGAAGCACGGCCTGTGGTTTCCGGTGGACGTCTCCACGGCCTCGCGCGCCACCATCGGCGGCATGGCCGGCAACAATTCCTGCGGCGGCCGTTCGCTTCGCTACGGCACCATGCGCGACAACACACTGTCGATGGAGGCGGCGCTCGCGGATGGCACGCTGAGCCGCTTTGGCGAGGTCTCGCGCGATCTTTTCGATGTCGAGGCGCCCGACTCCGCCCGCGCGCTGTTCCGCGACATGCTCGCTCTCGGGGCGCGCGAGGCCGAGGAAATCGCCGCACGCTTCCCCAAGGTGCAACGCCGCGTCGGCGGCTACAATCTCGATGCGCTGGTGCCGCGCAATGCGCCGAACAACATCGCGCATCTCCTCGTCGGCTCGGAAGGCACCCTCGCCTTCACCACCAAGGTCGAACTGAAGCTGTGGCCGGTGATCCGCAACAAGGCGCTCGGCGTCTGCCATTTCGGCAGTTTCTACGAGGCGATGGACGCAGCCCAGCATCTGGTCAAGCTGAAGCCGATCGCCGTCGAGCTGGTCGACCGCACCATGATCGCACTCGGCCGTGACATCGCGATGTTCGCACCCGTCATCTCCGCGGCGATCAAGGGCGATCCGGATGCGGTGCTGGTGGTCGAATTCGCGGAAGAGGACCAGGCGGATAATTTGGTGCGTTTGAAGCAGCTCGGCGAGGTGATGGGCGATCTCGGCTTCGGCTGGAACAACGCGCCGCGCAAATGGGGCGGCGTGGTCGAGATCACCGAGCCGGCGCTGCAGAGCGGCATCGCGGACTTTCGCGCCGCAGGCCTCAACGTCATGATGTCGATGAAGCAGGAGGGCAAGCCGGTTTCCTTCGTCGAGGACTGCGCCGTGCCGCTGCCGCACCTCGCCGACTACACCGCGCGGCTGAACGAGGTGTTCGCCAGGCACGGGACCAGCGGTACGATGTATGCGCACGCCTCCGAGGGCTGCCTGCATGTGCGCCCCGTGCTGAACTTGAAGCTGGATAAGGACGTCAAGGCCATGCGCGCGATCGCCGAAGAGGCGTTTGCGCTTGTGCGCGAATACAAGGGCTCGCATTCCGGCGAGCATGGCGACGGCCTGGTGCGCTCCGAATTTCACGAGAGCATGTTCGGCGAGCGTCTGGTCGCCGACTTCAAAGAGGTGAAGCAGCGCTTCGATCCCGATGGCATGCTCAATCCAGGCAAGATCGTCGATGCGCCCAGGATGGACGACCGCTCGCTGTTCCGCTTCAAGCCCGACTATCGCGTCCGCGAGCTGAAGACGAAGCTCGACTGGTCCGCTTATCCAGGCTCCGGCGGCGGCTTCCAGGGCGCGGTCGAGATGTGCAACAACAACGGCGCATGCCGCAAGCTGGAGGGCGGGGTGATGTGCCCGTCCTATCGCGCGACACGCAACGAGAGGGACGTCACGCGAGGCCGTGCGAACACGTTGCGCCTCGCGATCTCCGGCCAGCTCGGCCCCGACGCGCTCGCCTCCGACGAGATGATGGAGACGCTGAAACTCTGCGTCTCCTGCAAGGCCTGCCGGCACGAGTGCCCCACCGGCGTCGACATGGCCAAAATGAAGATCGAGGTGCTGGCGGCGCGTGCCGCGAGCCGCGGCCTGACGCTGCGCGATCGTCTGGTCGGCTATCTGCCGCGCTATGCCAGCCTCGCCTCGCGCCTCGCGCCGCTCGCCAACTTGCGCAACGGCAGCCCGCACTTGCGGAAGCTGTTGGAGCGCTTTGCCGGCGTCAGTGCGCGCCGGACGCTGCCCGCCTTCCGCCGCGACGTGTTCGTGCCGCCGGCAGACGTCGTTGGCCCCGAGAGCGGCCGCGAGGTCGTGCTGTTCGCCGATACTTTCAATCGCATCTACGAGCGTGAGAACCTCGACGCTGCGCTGCGCGTGCTCGCGGCGGGCGGCTATCGCGTGCATCTGCCCAAACCTCTCAGCGGTAGCCGCCCGCTCTGCTGCGGCCGCACCTTCCTGTCCGCAGGTCTCGTCGATGAGGCCAGGTCCGAGCTCGACCGTCTCGTGGCCGCCTTCGCGCCCTTCGCCGCGCGCTGCGTGCCGATCGTCGGCCTCGAGCCGAGCTGCCTGTTGACGCTGCGCGATGAGCTCGCTTCGCTGCGCAAGGACAACGACGCCAAGGCGGTCGGCGCCCATGCCCTCACCTTCGAGGAATTCCTGGTGCGCGAGGCCGAGGCCGGCCGGCTACAGCTGCCGCTCGGCGTCGTCGCGGACCGAGCGATCGTGCACGGCCATTGCCATCAAAAATCCTTCGGCGCCTTCAAGCCGGTCGAGCAGGTGCTACGCCTCGTACCTGGCCTGAAGGTCGAGACCATCGAGTCGAGCTGCTGCGGCATGGCCGGCGCGTTCGGTTATGGCGCCGAGACCTATGATACCTCGATGGAGATGGCCGAGCTGTCGCTGCTGCCCGCGGTGCGGCGCGCGGACCAGAACACGCTGGTCGTTGCCGACGGCACCTCGTGCCGGCACCAGATCCATGACGGCGCAGCGCGCGAAGCGCTTCACGTCGCGCGCGTGCTGGCGATGAGCCTCGATCGCGCCGAGACCAATTCCACTTCTCCAACTGCAAAGGAAACCAGTCATGGCTGAACTCACGCTCGACACCGCCCGCAAGATCCTCGATGCCGCCTTCGCGAAGGCCGGCGAGCTCAAGCTGAAGCCGTTGGTCGTGACCATCCTCGACGCGCGCGGCGTGCTCAAGCTCGCAGCCGCGCAGGACGGCACCAGCCTGATGCGCGCCGAGATCGCGCACGGCAAGGCCTATGGCGCCCTCGCCATGGGCATGGGCTCGCGGGCGCTGTTCCAGCGCGCCCAAGAACAGGCGTATTTCATCGATGCCGTGAACACGATTGCGAAGGGCGCGCTGGTGCCGGTGCCCGGCGGCGTGCTGATCATGGACGGCACGACGCTGCTCGGCGCGGTCGGCGTCTCAGGCGATACGTCCGACAATGACGAGGCCTGCGCGGTGGCCGGAATTCAAGCCGCGGGGCTGAAGGCGAACGCGGGGTGAAATGCCAATCCGGCCTCGTAGCGTTGCACCATCAACGTCACCCTGAGGTGGCCGCTTCTTCAGCGGCCCTCGAAAGGCGACGGCCCGGCTGCATCACGGCCGTGCATCCGTTGAGGCTCCCGGCGCAATGCTAAACGCATCGCGCCGCTCGCACCTCGGGATAACGGGTCTGATAGCGCGACTGTGAGCCCCTACCTTCCCGTCCAGACCGGCTTGCGCTTTTCGCTGAACGCCTTCAGGCCTTCCTTGGCGTCCTCGGTCATCGCAAGCAGCGCGATCTGGCTTTCGGTGTAGGCGATGCTCTCGTCGAACGACATCGCGGCGATCGCGCGCATGGCGTATTTGCCGCGGCGGATCGCGGTCGGGGACTTGTCGACGATGCGGCCGACCAGCCAGTCGACCTTGGCGTCGAGCTCGGCTGCGGGCACGACGTAGTTGAGAAGGCC
>JAEYTQ010000107.1 GCA_023433965.1 Pseudomonadota bacterium
TTTGATCCCAGGCTGATCCTGCGCATCGCGCCGGCGGTGGCGAAGGCGGCGATGGAGTCGGGCGTCGCGACGCGGCCCATCACCAATTTCGACGAGTACACCGCGCTGCTGGAGCGCTTTGCCTTCCGTTCCGGGCTCGTCATGAAGCCGATGTTCGCCAAGGCCAAGACCCAGCCGGTGCGCGTGATCTATGCCGAGGGCGAGGACGAGCGCGTGCTGCGTGCGACGCAAGTGGTGCTCGAGGAAAAGCTGGCGCGCCCCATTCTGGTCGGACGTCCCTCGGTTGTCGAGGCGCGCATCAAGCGTTTCGGCCTGTCGATCAAGGCCGGCAAGGATTTCGACCTCGTCAATCCCGAAGACGATCCGCGCTATCGCTCCTATGTGCAATCCTATGTCGAGGTCGCCGGCCGGCGCGGCGTGACGCCGGATGCGGCCCGTACCGTGGTGCGCACCAACAATACCGTAATCGCCGCGCTCGCGGTGATGCGCGGCGAGGCGGACGCCATGCTGTGCGGCGTCGAGGGCCGCTACATGAGCCATCTGCGCCATGTCCGCGAGATTGTCGGTTTCTGCCCGGGCATCAGCGACTACGCCGCGCTGGCGCTGCTGATCACCAGCAAGGGCGCTTTCTTTATCGCCGACACGCAAGTGCGGCCCAATCCGAGCGCGGAAGAACTCGCCGAGATCGCCTCGCTCGCCGCGGTCCACGTCCAGCGCTTCAACATCAAGCCGAAGATCGCCTTCGTTTCGCATTCGGATTTCGGCAGCTACGACACCGACTCCTCGCGCAAGATGCGGCTGGCGACCCAGCTGTTGAAGGACAAGCATCCGGAGATCGAAGCCGACGGCGAGATGCAGGGCGACACCGCGCTCTCCGCCACCGCGCGCAGGATGGTGCTGCCGCACTCCAAGCTGGAGGGCGAGGCCAACATCCTGATGATGCCGACGCTGGACACCGCCAACGTCGCCTATCAGATGATCAAGTCGCTGGCGGACGCGCTGCCCGTCGGCCCGATCCTGATCGGCCCGGCGCGCCCGGCCCACATCCTCACCCCGTCGGTGACCGCGCGCGGCATCCTCAACATGACGGCCGTGGCGGTGGTGGAAGCGCAGGAGCGTGCGGCACGGCAGCCGACGTTGTTTACCTGAAGCGAGAGGTCGCCACGAGGTAAGCGCAGATCCTTCTCCCCTTGTGGGAGAAGGGATCGGCACCTTTGAATTCCGCGCAGTCCTCCATTTCCCCGTTTGTAAACCTGCGCACGACTCTTCATAATCCGCTCACGCGTTCCGTGCTTTGCGCTTGCCAAGGGGCCGATCATGCCAGCGTTCGTGACTTTCGGGCGAATCCTGTTCGCCGTGCTGTTCGTCTACACGGGCGCGACCAAGCTCTTTGCCATCCAGGCAACGGCCGACTTCATCGCCGGCAAGGTCGTGGTCCCCGAGGTCGTCGCCCCTTACGCTCAGCAGGTCGAGACCGCGACCGCCATGACCACGCCGCAGCTGCTGGCGATCGCCATCGGCGGACTCGAGGTCATCGCCGGCCTCATGATCGCGTTGAATTTCGGCGCGCGGTTCTTCGCGATGCTGATGATTATCTACCTCGCGGTTGCGACCGTGCTGTTCGATGACTTCTGGAATCAGGCGCCGCCCGACAATGCGAAGATGGTGGTCGATGCGCTGAAGAACCTCTCGATCATCGGCGCCTTGTTCATGCTGATGGGATACGGCCGCACCACGCGACCGGCCGAAGCAGCTTACGGCGACGTGTAGCGGTCAATCCGTCCTCGGAGGCGCGATCTCGCGCATCCAGCGGGAGATCGTCGCGCCGTTCGTTGCATCCGTGCCGCGCTGCACACCGAGCAACGCCGCCTCGCGCGCCGCGCGCGGAGTGATGCCGTAGGCCGCCTTGAAGGAGCGCGTGAAATGCGCATCCGTGCCGAGCTGCCAGCGCCGCGCGACTTCGCTGATCCTCACGGTCCGCGCATCCGAATTGGCGAGGTCGAAGAAGGCACGGTGCAGGCGGCGACTGCGGATGTAGTCGGCGATGCCGCCGACCGGCGCGAACAGCCGGTACAGCGAGGCCCGCGACAGGCCGAAATGGGCCGCGATCGAATTGGCCGACAGGTCGCCGCTGCCAAGACCGGCTTCGATATATCGGCGGATCCGCATCAAGGACGGGCTCGCCGCGATGGAATGGTCGAAGCCAGCCTCGACGCGCTCGAGCTCGTTGCGCAGGCACGCGGCCAGCAGCGACACCGTGCCTTCAACCACGGACTGGCATTCGTCGAGCGTCATGCGCGGCGCAAATTCGAATAGAGCGCTGAAGTGTCCGGCAAGCAACCTCGCGATCACACTGTTGCCCGGCAGCACGAGGCCGTGCAGATCGTCGACTTTCAACAGATGGTTGCCGAGCATCGGGCGCGGCACGACCAGCGTGACATTCTCGAACGCCGTCGCCCGGGTCTCCAGGGTCTGGGCGAGGTCGAACAGACAGATGTCGCCGGCGCGGACCTGCACGGGCCGGTCGCCAGCGACGCCGGCAAAGCCGCCCTTCTGATAGAGCTGGAGGATGATGTGGTCGACGCCGCTGCGCGCGATCGTTTCAGCCGTCCGGCGAAAGCGCTGGCCGCTGGCACGGCTCAGCCCGATCAGCACCGGCCCCATGGCGAAGGAACTGATGTCGGCACGAAATGGACCCGGCTCGCCGGCGGCGAACTCGTCGACCTCGAACAGCGTGGCGACGGCCTCCCGCCAGGCGGCGACGTTGGCAGCGG
>JAEYTQ010000164.1 GCA_023433965.1 Pseudomonadota bacterium
GGATCGGCGTCTCGCGGCGGCCGCAGAGCTCGGCGGCCTCTGGCAGCTTTGCTGCGACGTCGAGCGGGATCACGATGGCGCCGTGCTGGTCGGCATGGATCAGGTCGTCCGACCTCACCGTCATGCCCGCAACGCGCACCTCGCCGCCGAAGCTCTCGGCATGCACCCAGGCATGCGACGGCCCGATCGACCCGGCCAGCGCCTGGAAGCCCGGGGCCCATTGCGGGATGTCGCGGATCGAGCCGTCGGTGATGACGCCGAGGCAGCCGAGCGCCTTGTGCACGTTGCTCTGCACCTCGCCCCAGAACGCGCCGTAGCCGACATCGGGCCCGTCGATGTCCTGGATCACCGAGATGCGGGGGCCGTGACCGGTGCCGACATATTCGTAATAGGCGATGCGGCGCTTCGACTGCTCTTCCGCGGGGAGTGAGGATTTCAGCACCGAGCGGATGGTCACCGTGCGGGCATAGCCGACGATCGGCGGCAGGTCAGGGAACGGGCACACCAGTTGCTTGGTGGTGTAGCCGATCAGCCGCCGCTCGGGCGCCACGATCTCCATGGCGTTGCAGATCGTCGGCGTGTCGTAGCGGCCCAGCGCTTCGAGGACGGAAGCGGGCAGCGGCCCGGTCGCGTTGTCAGTCACGGCGTTCTCTCCCAGATTGGCGGCTGATTGACGCGATGCCGCCGTCACAGGGCGATATAGCCGAGATCGGGCCTCAACCCAACTCAGGCCGGCTTCATGGCAGATATCCGCGTGCGCTTTAGTGCAGCCGTCCGGGCCGATCGTCGTCTTGCGGCGGCTCGGACAAGCTCCCCATCGTCGGCGCCGAGGGCGGCGACGAGACTTCGCCTGCCGCCGGCGCCGCAGCCTCCATCGCGCGGGCCTGGTCGCGATAGGATTTGTAGCCGAGCGGCAAGGCGAGAAGATACAGCACCGTGCCGATCGACAGCACGTGCCAGGGATAAGCAATCAGAAGGGCGATGAAAACGATCACCGCGACGAAAGCCGGCAGCACCAGCTCCGGCGGCACGCGCATGCGTTTGGTCTTGCCGGAGAACACCGGCAGGCGCGACACCATCAGGAACGCGATCAGAAGCGTGTAGACGGCCGTCAATGCCGCAGGGGTGCGGCCGAGATCGAGGAATGCGATGTAGATCGGCAGCAGCACCGTGATCGCACCGGCGGGCGCCGGCACGCCGGTGAAGAAATTGGCGGCGAAGGCCGGCTTGTTCGGATCGTCCATGGTGGCGTTGAAGCGCGCCAGTCGCAGGCCGCCGGAGATCGCGAACACCATCGCGGCGATCCAGCCGGCATTGCCGAGCTCGTGCAGCTGCCAGAAATACAGCATCAGCCCGGGCGCCACGCCGAAATTGACGAAGTCGGCGAGACTGTCGAGCTCGGCGCCGAACTTGGACTGGCCCTTGATCATGCGCGCGATGCGGCCGTCAATACCGTCGAGCGCGGCGGCAAAGACGATGGCGTAGACGGCGAGCGTCATCCGCCCTTCGATCGACAGCCGGATCGAGGTCAGGCCGGCGCAGATCGCCAGCAGCGTGATGACGTTGGGCACCAGCATCCGCACCGGGATCGGCCGGAACCGGCGGCGGCGAACGTCGGGATCCCTAGAGTCGTAAGGCGTCATGGCTCGTCCTTGTCTCAAGGCGAGATATAGCAAGCCGCGCCCTCCTCCGCCATTGCGGCGGAACGCCTGCAAGCACCGACTATTGGTTAATTGGCGCGGAAGGCGCGGCCCGGGTCGTCGCCGGCCAGGTCGGCCAGGATTGTCTCTCCGGCGATGGCGGTCTGCCCTTCCGAGACCAGCGCCTTGGTGCCCACGGGCAGGTAGACATCGAGCCGCGAGCCGAAGCGGATCAGGCCGAAGCGCTCGCCGGCGCCGATCGCCTGCCCCTCCCTGACGAAGCAGACGATACGCTTGGCGACGAGACCGGCGATCTGGACCACGCCGATCCGCGCCGTCGGCGTCGTGATCACCAGCGAGTTGCGCTCGTTGTCCTCGCTCGCCTTGTCGAGCTCGGCATTTATGAAGAGGCCGGGCCGGTAGGCGATGCGGTCCACCCTGCCTGCCACGGGCGCGCGATTCACGTGGCAGTTGAAGACGCTCATGAACACCGAGATGCGCGGCAGCGGCCGGTCGCCGAGGCCGAGCTCGGCCGGCGGCAGCGCCATCGTGATCATCGAGACGCGGCCGTCGGCTGGCGACACCACCAGCCCTTCGCGCACCGGCGTCACGCGGACGGGATCGCGGAAGAACAGCGCGCACCAAACGGTCAGGATGGTGCCGATCCACCCTAGCGGCGACCACAGCCAGAACAGGAGCAGGCTTGCCAGCGCAAAGCCGCCGATGAAGGGATAGCCCTCCTTGTGGATCGGCGGGATCTGACGCTGGATGGAATCGAGAATGGACATCGTTATCTGCCGCTCGGGTTAATGGCACGGGCCGTCGCGCCGGCCTGTTTAGGCCAGAGTTGGGACCGGAGACAAGCTCACTCCGCCGCCGCGGGCGTCGTCAGGACGTCATCGACCGGCGGCGGCTCCCGGTTGGGCGCGTCGCCGGTGTCGGCCATCTGGGCGAGTTTCTCGCGGGCCGCCTCGGCCTCGCGCTGCCTGTTCCACATGCTGGCATAGAGGCCGCCCTGCGCCAGCAAGCTCGCATGGGTGCCGCGCTCGGCGATGCGGCCCTGGTCCAGCACGATGATCTCGTCGGCGCCGACGATGGTTGAGAGGCGGTGCGCGATCACCAGCGAGGTGCGGTTCTTGGCCACACGGTCGAGCGCACCCTGGATCTCGTGCTCGGTGTGGGTGTCGAGCGCCGAGGTCGCCTCGTCCAACACCAGTATCGGCGGCGCCTTCAGCACGGTGCGCGCGATCGCGACGCGCTGCTTCTCGCCGCCGGACAGCTTCAGCCCGCGCTCGCCGACCTGGGTCTCGTAGCCCCTCGGCGCCATGCGGATGAAATGGTCGATCTGCGCGAGGCGCGCCGCCTCCTCGACTTCGGCATCGCTGGCGTCCCAGCGGCCATAGCGGATGTTGTAGCGGATGGTGTCGTTGAACAGCACGGTGTCCTGCGGCACCATGCCGATCGACGCGCGCAAGCTGGCCTGCGTGACCTCGCGGATGTCCTGGCCGTCGATCAGGATCCTGCCGCCGGAGACGTCGTAGAGGCGGAACAACAGGCGCGAGATGGTCGACTTGCCGGCACCGGACGGGCCGACGATGGCGACGGTCTTGCCGGCCGGCACCTCGAAGCTGATCCCCTTCAGGATCGGCCGCGTCGGCTCGTAGGCAAAGCGCACGTCCTCGAACCGCACGGTGCCGGCGGAGATGACCAGCGGCTCCGCGCCGGGGGAATCCTTGATCTCGGCCTCGCGGCCCAGCACGTTGAACATCTTCTCGATGTCGATGATCGCCTGCTTGATCTCGCGATAGACCATGCCCATGAAGTTCAGGGGCTGGTAGAGCTGGATCATCATGGCGTTGATCAGCACGAAATCGCCGACGGTGTTGGTGCCGTTGCGCACGCCGATCGCGCACATCAGCATGGTCGCGGTCAGGCCCAGCGTGAAGATCACGGCCTGGCCAGTATTGAGCACCGCAAGCGAGGTATAGGTGCGGACGCTCGCCTCCTCGTAACGCTCCACCGACCTGTCGTAGCGCTGCGCCTCGCGTGCCTCGGCGCTGAAATATTTCACGGTCTCGTAGTTGAGCAGCGAGTCGATCGCCTTGGTGTTCGCCTCGGTGTCGGAATCGTTCATCTTGCGGCGGATGCCGATCCGCCACTCGGTCGCGATGTAGG
>JAEYTQ010000206.1 GCA_023433965.1 Pseudomonadota bacterium
CGCGGACGCTGAGATAGCGGATCACGTCTTCGCTGATGCGCTCCTGGCGCTCGATCTCGGCGATCGCCGCGGACGGCGCGTCGATGTTGAGCAGCACGAAGTGCGCCTTGCGGTTCTTGTTCATGCGATAGGTGAGGGAGCGCACGCCCCAATTCTCGGTCTTCGTGATCTTGCCGCCGAGACCCTCGACGATCCCGGTCATCTGCGCAGTCAGCTCTTCGACCTGCTGCGGGCTCGCGTCCTGACGCGCGAGAAAAACATGCTCGTAAAGAGGCATGGACGTCCTTTCCTCATGTTGGCGCATCGCCCGGCGTCAAACCCTTAAGAGGCCTTCGGAAAGGACTCTGGGATCAAGCTCAGAAGGCGGAAACACGGGACGACAGGCCGACTGGCCCTGCCACACCAAAATCACGAAGGATTTGCTGAGACCGTCCGTTCAGCTCCCGGCCGGGGTCTGCGGATGCGCGCCTTATACGGATTTTGGCCGGCTTTGCAAGGTTGGCGGCCGCGTTTCGACCTGGACCGCCCGGCAGGGGGCCATAGACCGCAAATCTTACCGGCTTGATCCATTTGTTTGTATGGCATACAAAGAGTCAGCGGGAGGAGCCCAAGGAAGATCCTGATGGTGGACAATTCTGCCCCTGCGGCGTTCGAAGCGGGTGCCGGCGACCCCAAGCATGCCGCGCGCGCCACGCGCTCGGCCGGCCGCAAGATGCGGTCGCTGCTGCTGGATGCGGCGAGCCCGCTGTTCCGGGAGCGGGGGCTCTCGGGCGCCTCCATCACCGACATCGCGGCCGCCGCGAACGCATTCCCCAGCCAGATCACCTATTACTTCCGCACCAAGGAGGCGCTGTTCGTCGAATGCGCCTGCCGCGATCTGCTGTATCTGGCGCGCGCCACCGAGCAGGCGGCGCTGAAGGCGCGCACGCCGCGGGAATACACCCACGCACTGGCCGAGACCGTGACGGCGAGCGATTCGGTCGCCTTCTTCGCCGAAGCGCTGGTCTTGACGCGTCGTCGCCAGGATCTCGCGCCCTTGGTCGAGCGCACCATCGAGCGCCTGCACAGTGAGGGCGCGCGCGCCTATGCGGGCCAGGTCGCGCGGCACGGCTGGCGCTCCTTACGCGCGCCCGACGAAAGCTCGCGGCGGTTCTGGGCGGTCGCCATCGGCGTCATCCTCGAAGGCTATGCCATGGGCCGCTCACCCGAGGAGCTCTGCGCCGAGATGCTGCGCGTGCTGGGCGAGCAGGCGAAATCCACCGGCGATAGCGCCCGCCTGCGGCTCGTCGACGATGCATCAAATTCGGAGAAAGAGGGTAGGCCATGACCGCGCTTCGCATGCGTGCCCGAGATTTCCTCACCGACGATCAACTGGCCGACGTGCGCCGGCGCGTGACCTGGAAAGGCGTCGCGCTGATCGCGCACGCCTGGGCATTGATCATCGGCGCCATCGCTCTGGTCGCGTGGTGGCCCAATCCGCTCACTTATATTCTCGCGGTAGCCATCATCGGCTCGCGCCAGCTCGGCCTCGCGATCCTGATGCATGACGGCGCCCATGGTTGCCTGTCCGCCGACGAGAAAACCAATCTGGCGTTGAGCCAATGGTTCTGCGCCTATCCACTGTTTGCGGAGACGCGCAGCTATCGGCGCTATCATCTGCAGCATCATGCGCGCACGCAGCAGGAGGACGACCCTGACCTCGTGCTGTCGGCGCCGTTTCCGATCACCAAGCTGAGCTATCGCCGCAAGTTCATCCGCGACATCACCGGACAGACCGGCTACCAGCAGCGCAAGGCGCAACTTCTCAACGCGCTCGGCTCCAAGGATTGGCCGTGGCGGCAGCGCGCGGCGCATTTCTGGGAGAAGCTCGGCCCGCAAAGTGTCGTCAACGCGATCATGTTTGCGGCGCTCGCGGCGGCGGGCGTGTGGTGGGCCTATCCGCTGCTCTGGCTGGTGCCGCTGCTGACTTGGATGATGGTCATCACTCGCATCCGCAACATCGCCGAGCACGCCGTCGTCCCCGACAGCAGCGATCCCCTGCGCAACACCCGCACCACGCAGGCCAACTTCCTGGAGCGGCTGTTCATCGCGCCGTACTACGTGAACTATCACCTCGAGCATCACCTGCTGTTCTACGTGCCCTGCTACAATCTGCCGAAGGTCCATCACCTGCTGAGTGCGAGCCGGCATGCCGGCCGCATGGAAGTGCAGCCGGGTTACGCGGCGGTGCTGCGGCTGGCGACGGCGAGGCCGAACCGCGACGACCGGCCGGGGCAACTCGTGAGCAGTGCGCGCCGCGCGCAGGCCGGAGCGGACGTCGATGCCAACCAGACCGCCGGCGGGTTCTAAGGAGTATTTCCCGTTGAATGCCGGCCCAGGTTCCCGTCGCGGCTTGACAGTGCGGCCCCGGACGGTGTCTACGGCCCCCTCTAGAGCATGATCCGGAACCATGGCCCCAGGGCGTGCGTAGTCGGCTGCCGGTTCTCGCGAGGGATCATGCCTGACAAGCAGGGAGCGCCGATGACGGCTGCATTCACATTTCCGGGGCAGGGTTCCCAGGCGGTCGGCATGGGCAAGGCCCTGGCCGACGCCTTTCCGGTGGCGCGCGCCGTGATCGACGAGGTGGATGCCGCGCTTTCGGAGAAGCTCACGGCCATTATCTGGGAAGGTCCGGCCGAAACCCTCCAGCTCACCGAGAACGCCCAGCCGGCGCTGATGGCAGTGTCCATCGCCACGCTCCGCGTCCTGGAGGCCGAAGCTGGTTTTTCCGTGGGACAAGACGCCGCCTTCGTGGCTGGCCACTCCCTTGGCGAATATTCGGCGCTTGCCGCGGCCGGCAGCCTGACGATCTCGGATACCGCGCGGCTGCTTCGCACCCGCGGGCTGGCCATGCAAAAGGCCGTCCCGGTCGGCGCCGGCGCGATGGCCGCGCTGCTCGGTCTCGACTACGAGGCCGCCATGGAGGTGGCAGGCGAGGCGGCGCAGGGGCAGGTCTGCCAGGCCGCCAACGACAATGGCGGCGGACAGGTGGTTGTCTCCGGCGACAAGGCCGCGGTTGATCGCGCCGTCGAGATTGCCAAGACCAGGGGCGCCAAGCGCGCCATGCTGCTGCCCGTATCCGCCCCGTTCCATTGCAAGCTGATGCAGCCGGCTGCGGAAGCCATGGCGGAGGCGCTGTCGAAGGTCACGATCAGGTCGCCGGCCGCGCCGCTGGTGTCGAACGTGCTGGCGAGCGCCATCACCGATCCCGACGAGATCCGCCGCCGCCTGGTCGAGCAGGTCACCGGCACGGTGCGCTGGCGCGAGTCGGTCGCCTATATGGCCGGCCAGGGCGTCAATCGCTTCTTCGAGATCGGCGCAGGCAAGGTGCTGACGGGTCTCGTCAAGCGCATCGCGGACGGCGCCGTCGGCATTGCGGTCGGTGGCCCCAATGATATTGCCGCCGCCAAGGATGCATTGGCTGCCGCGAAGCAGGCTTGAAGGAGGCATCAATGTTCGATCTGACTGGCCGAAAGGCGCTCGTCACCGGCGCGACCGGCGGCATCGGCGGCGCGATCGCGCAGGCGCTGCACGCGCAGGGCGCGACCGTTGCGGTCTCGGGGACGCGCAAGGAGGTGCTGGACGAGCTTGCCGGCAAGCTCGGCGAGCGCGCCTTCGTGCTGCCCTGCAATCTCTCCAAGGCGGATGAGGTCGAGGCGCTGGTGCCGGCTGCCGAGGCTGCGATGGGCCAGGTCGACATTCTCATCGCCAATGCCGGCATCACGCGCGACAATCTTTTCGTGCAACTGCGCGACGAGGACTGGGACGAGGTCATCAACGTCAATCTGACCGCGACCTTCCGCCTGGCGCGCGCCGCGACCAAATTGATGATGCGCAAGCGCTTCGGCCGCATCATCGCCATCACCTCGGTCGTCGGTGTCACCGGCAATCCGGGGCAGGGCAATTATACTGCGTCGAAGGCCGGCCTGATCGGCATGATCAAGACGCTGGGCGCCGAATACGCCAAGCGCGGCGTCACGGCCAATTGCATCGCGCCCGGCTTCATCAAGACGCCGATGACGGATGCGCTCAACGACAAGCAGCGCGAAACGATTCTCAGCAAGGTTCCGGCGGCGCGTCTCGGCACACCCGAGGACATCGCGGCGGCGGCCGTCTACCTGAGCTCGAACGAAGCGGCTTACGTCACTGGCCAGACCATCCATGTCAATGGCGGCATGGCCATGATCTGAAGCCTCCTTTCGCACCGCCCACAAGAAGCGGCGCGGGATGCGGCAAAGGGCCGTTTCCGGAGCGAAATGAGGCTTGTAGTCAAGGCAATTGAAGTATGATAACCGGACCTGCAACGGATGGGCAAAGAACGCCATTGCAGGTTTTTGAAACCCTGTATATTGGCGATGCGGAGCCTTGGCTGTCGTTCGCCGGGCCCTGCATCGGTTAGGATGGGGCCAAATCAAAGTTCGTAAGCGAAGGCAAGTAACACGACCACGACGGCTCGTATCGTCCCGGGGGGTCGGGTCTACAGGGAACAACACGAGGTTAAGCAATGAGTGACATTG
>JAEYTQ010000248.1 GCA_023433965.1 Pseudomonadota bacterium
CCCATGGCTTGCGCTATTCGCAGTTCTACAACACCGCCCGCTGCAGCCCGTCGCGCGCCTCGCTGCTCACCGGCCTGCATCCGCACCAGACCGGCATCGGCATCCTCACCTACAGCAACGGCCCCGAGGGCTATGCTGGCAATCTGAACAAGAGCTGCGTGACGATCGCCGAGGCCCTGAAGAGCAAGAACTACACAAGCTATCTCAGCGGCAAATGGCACATCGCCAGCAGCCTGACGGAACCGACCGACGCCTGGCCGATGCAGCGCGGCTTCGACCATTTCTACGGCACCATCATCGGCGCCGGCAGCTTCTATCACCCTAACACGCTGACGCGCGGCAACGACAACATCGAGCACGAGGCCGAGAAGGATCCGTCGTTCTTCTACACCGACGCGATTAGCGACCAGGCCGCGGCCTTCATCCACCAGCACAAGGCGGAAAAGCCCGACGCTCCATTCTTCCAGTATGTCGCCTACACGGCGCCGCACTGGCCGCTCCATGCCCACGACGAGGATATTGCCAAGTACAAGGGGCGCTTCGATGCGGGCTGGGACAGGCTGCGCGAAGATCGCCTCAAGCGCCTCGTCGACGACGGTATCATCCATCCGAACTGGCGCCTGACCGATCGCGATCCGACCCAACCGCCGTGGAGCGACGCGGAGCAACGCGAATGGACGCTGCGCTGCATGGAAGTTTACGCAGCCCAGATCGATCGCATGGACCAAGGGATCGGCCGGATCTTGAAGGCGCTGGAAGCGACCGGCCAAATGGACAACACGCTGATCATCTTCCTCTCCGACAACGGCGCCTGCGCCGAGGACATTCCGGAAGGCGTCACGGCAAAGGAGCTGGTCGACCAGCTCATGATCGCGCAGGCGAAGACGCGCGACGGCAGACCGGTGCGCTTCGGCAATGACCCGACCCTGATGCCCGGCGCCGAGGACACCTACCAGAGCTATGGCACCGCCTGGGCCAACCTCTCCAACACGCCGTTCCGTCTCTACAAGCACTGGATCCACGAAGGCGGCATCGCAACCCCATTCATCGTGCACTGGCCGCGCGGCATTTCCGAGAGAGGCGGCCTGCGGCACAATCCAAGCCAGCTCACCGACGTGATGGCGACCATCCTCGACGTCACCGGCGCCACCTATCCCAAGGAGTATAACGGCAACGCGATCCTGCCCTGCGAAGGCGAGAGCCTCGTGCCATCATTCGCCTCAGCCTATGGCAACCGTGGCCCGCTGTTCTGGGAGCACGAGGGCAATGCGGCCGTGCGCGTCGGCAAGTGGAAGCTGGTCCGGAAGTACCCCGGCCCATGGGAGCTCTACGATATGGAGACCGACCGCACGGAGATGAACGATCTCGCCGCGCAGCATCCGGATCGCGTCCGCGAGATGACGGCTCAGTACCAGCAATGGGCCGACCGTTGCGGCGTGATCCCGCGCGAAAAAATTCTCGAGCTGATGGAGGCGGAAGGCGGCACCGCCTTCTGGGAGGAAGAGAAGCAGAAATAGGGCATGACCGGGGATCGCTCACATTGTTGCACCCTGCGCGCCGCCGGCAATGAACCGACGGCCGGCATTGACGTGCAATCAGCGATCCTTCCCAGTCCTTCTCCGATCCCGCGCCGCTGGAGTTCACTGATCGGCGGAACCTTTCACATGGGATGCGCCGATGGGGGCTTTGTCGAGGACGGCGAGGGTCCGGTGCGGCTCATTACGCTGTCGCCGTTTGCCATTGCTTGTCATGCCGTGAGCAATCTGCAATTCGGCGATTTCGTCCGGGCCACGGGCTACACGACAGATGCCGAACGCTACGGCTGGAGCTTTGTCTTCGAGGGGCTCCTGCCCGAAGCGACGCGCACCGCGCACACGATGCGCGTTCAGGAAACGCCATGGTGGATCCCGGTGACGCGCGCGTATTGGGCGCAGCCGGAAGGACCGACCAGCAGCATTCTCGACCGGCTCGATCATCCCGTCGTCCACGTCTCCTGGAACGACGCACAGGCTTACTGCGAATGGTCCGGCACGCGCCTGCCGAGTGAAGCGGAATGGGAGTTGGCCGCGCGCGGCGGGTTGGACCAAGCCATCTATCCCTGGGGCAACGCGCTGCAGCCCGGCGGCGAGCATCGCTGCAACATCTGGCAGGGCAACTTTCCCGACCGCAACACCGTGGATGATGGCTATTTCGGCACGGCTCCCGTTCACACTTTCGTGCCCAACGGATATGGCCTGCACAATGTCGCCGGAAATGTCTGGGAATGGTGCCAGGACTATTTCTCGCCGAGCTATCACCGCCTCACGCCATCGCAAGACCCCTTGAACCGCAAGCCAGCTCCCAACCGATCGATGCGTGGCGGATCCTTCCTCTGCCACGAATCCTACTGCAATCGCTACCGCGTCGCGGCGCGAAGCTCCAATACGCCCGACTCTGCGTCGAGCAATGTCGGCTTCCGCGTTGTCCGCACCGAGCCGCTGCGGGATCCGTCATAGGATGGAGCCCGCACCACATCCAGCGAAGCTGGCCGCCGCTCCCGGCATCCGGCTGCTGCCGCTGTCCCTGCGCAATTTCGTGCGCAACCGCGAAACAGGCCTCGTGCTGGTCGGCATCGTCGTCGGGCTGCTCAGCGGCGTGCTCGTGGCTGCGATCTCGAGCCTCAGCCAGCTCTTTCACGCCCTGCTGTTCGACATTCCTTTCGACACCCACCTCAGTGCCACCGGCGTCATCTCGTGGCAGCGCACGCTGCTGATCCCGGTGCTCGGTGGCTTGATGCTTGCCCTGATCGGGCTTTACTTCGCCCGACGCGTCAAGGGACAGCAGCTCGCCGATGCCATCGAGGCCAACGCGCTCTATGGCGGCCGGGTGTCGTTTCGCGGCAGCCTGCTGATCTCGATCCAGACACTATTGTCGAACGGGTTCGGCGGATCGGTCGGACTGGAAGCTGGCTACACTCAGATCTGCTCGATGTTCGGCTCCCATGTCGGTCAGCGCCTGGCCGCCCGGCGCAACGACATGCGGCTGCTCGTGGCCTGCGGCGCCGCGGGAGCCATCAGCGCCGCGTTTTCGGCGCCGCTGGCGGGCGCCTTCTACGCCTTCGAGGTCGTGCTCGGCGCTTACACCTCTGCCGGTCTCGTGCCGGTCATCGCCAGCGCCGTCACCGCGTGGCTCGTCGCGCGGCAATTGACGCACCAGTCCTTCCTGATGGTGCCTGGATTCCCCTCACCGGTTTCCGTCGAAATGATTGGGCAGACAGTGCTGATCGGGATCATCTGCGCCTTCGTCAGCATCCTCGTCATGCTCGCCGTCGCATTCTCAGAGCGCTGCTTCCAGCGCATGACAGCGCTCAAGGGCCTGCTGCGGCCGATCCTCGGCGGCTTGCTGCTCGGAGGTCTCGCCCTGCTGACGCCGACTGTGCTCGGCGCCGGCCACGGCGCGATGCAGATATTGCTGGTTAGCAATCCGACCTGGCTCCTGCTCACGACAACCATTGTGTTCAAGATCCTGGCCTCCGCCATCTCGCTTGGCTCGGGCTTTCGCGGCGGCCTGTTCTTCGCGTCGCTCCTGCTCGGCGCGCTGATCGGACAGCTCTACAGCGTCGTGCT
>JAEYTQ010000274.1 GCA_023433965.1 Pseudomonadota bacterium
GTCTGCGAGAGCGCGCACATCCAGGAGCTCGATCCCGTGTTCGCCGACATGCCGATCGTGCGCAAGCGCATCGACAACGCCAAGATCGGCACTGTGCTGTCGAACTCCTTCGGCTTCGGCGGCACCAACGCCACGCTGGTGTTCAGCCGGCTGGATGTGTGAGGCCTTGGGCACGCACTGCTAGTTTCTTCGTCATGGCCGGGCTTGTCCCGGCCATCCGCGTCTTTGCTCCCGGTCGAGAAAGAACGTGGATGCCCGGGCCAAGCCTGGGCATGACGGCAGCGGAGTAATCGCAAGATGGAAGGTTTGATGAAGGGCAAGCGCGGTCTGATCATGGGCATCGCCAATGATCATTCGATCGCCTGGGGCATGGCGAGGACGCTGCATGCCCACGGCGCCGAGCTCGCCTTCACCTTCCAGGGCGAGGCGCTCGGCAAACGCGTCAAGCCGCTGGCCGAGCAGCTCGGCGTCGATCTGGTGCTGCCTTGCGACGTCGAGGATATCGCCAGCGTCGATGCCACCTTCGCGGCGCTCCGCGAGACATGGGGCCGCCTCGACTTCGTCATTCACGCCATCGGCTTCGCCGACAAGAACGAGCTAAAAGGCCGTTATGCCGACACCAGCCGCGAGAATTTTTCGCGCACGATGGTGATCTCCTGCTTCTCCTTCACGGAGGTCGCAAAGCGCGCCGCCGAGTTGATGACGGAGGGCGGCAGCATGATCACGCTGACCTTCGGCGCGTCGGAGCGCGCAATGCCGAACTACAACGTGATGGGCGTGGCCAAGGCGGCGCTCGAGGCCTCCGTCCGCTATCTCGCCGCCGATTTCGGACCGCGCGGCATCCGCGTCAACGCCATCTCCGCAGGTCCCATCCGCACGCTCGCCGGCTCCGGCATCGGCGAGGCGCGCGCGATGTTCGCCTTTATGCAGAAGCATGCGCCGCTGCGCCGCGGCGTCACGCTCGACGACCTCGGCGGCTCGGCGCTGTATCTGCTGTCGGACCTCTCCGGCGGCGTGACCGGCGAGATCCACTACGTCGATTCCGGCTACAACGTCATCCTGATGCCGCGGCCGGACGATCTGAAGGCGGAATAGGCGGCGACGTTTTCCCCCGCCCCACGATCATGGGGCTGACTCGACCTCGGAACTGTGCATGCTGCACCCGGTGGCGCCGCAGGGCCGTATCTTCTGCGGTTCGGGGGGATTGATCGTGCCGATGGTGCATGCGATGTGTCGCGCGAGCGCGCTGGCGTCGGTTGCGGGCGCGATGATGCTTTGCGGCGGCATGCACGCCTGGGCGCAGTCGGCGGTCTGGGATTCGACGCTCTCCAACACGAATTGGTACGTGCCGACCGCGCAGCTGCTGGCCTATGCGTCGCCGAAGACCGGATTCACCAATCCGATCCCGATCGGCGACCAGACGCTGTGGTCGCTCGCGACCGCGACGAACGGCTCGTTCACGGGCACGAGCGTGGCGCAACTCAAGATCGGGCCCGCGCTTCTCACCGATACCTCGACCATCCAGGGTTTCGTCACGACGGCGGGCCAGATCACGATGCAGTTCACGCCGACGTCCGGCGGCGTGATGACCGTCGGCCTCGGTCATATGAGAAGCGTTGGCGGCGTCACCTCGATGGAGATGCAGATGATCACGGGCGACAGCATACTCGTGACTCATTGGGCCTACATGCTGCCCTACGATCCCACGACCTTCACGCCGCCCGCCGCGCAGCCCGTTCCGGCCAACTCCGTGCCGCAATGGGCTTGGACGGCCGGCACGCCGTGGCGGATCACCAGCAGCTCCCTGTTCGGCACGTCGGCTCCCGGCCGCCTGGTCATCACGGATTACAAGAACGGATATTTCTGGGTGCCGGCGTGGCGCCCGCGGGGAGCGGCGCCGCGACCTTCACGCTGCTCGGATCGGTGACCCCCGAAGGCAACGTGCTCTTCAACACGCTGTCGAAGGGTACGCTCGCGAGCCTCTATGGTGCAGCCAGCGGCGACGCGTCGGGCGCACAGATGCTCGTCAGCACCTATGATCTGTCGGGCAATCCGACCGGCGGCCTCGCCTATCTCTCGCTGGTGCGCCCCTATGCCGAGACGCTTCATGCGCAGAACAGCCGCGCGGGCCTCGGTGCTGCCGATATGCTCTATCGCCTATCGGCGACCTCGCTCGGCTGGAGCGGCAGCATGGCGTCCGGCTTCACCGCGCTCGACAATCTCAGCGGTACTCGTCTCGTCAATGCGGTCAACCAGACCTTGCCTGTTCTCACCGGTGCGGCATCGCAGGCGACCTACGCCGCGCAGCGCGTATTCCAGCAGGCCATGACGGGACGGCTGGACGATGTGCTCGGGCTGAATGCCGGTGTCACAGCCGAGCGGAATGTCTGGATGAAGCCGCTCGGCGGCAGCGCCCGGCAGGCCAACGTCGACGGCGTCGCCGGCTACAACGCCTTCGGCGGCGGCATTGCCGTGGGTGCAGACGCGATGGTCTCCGCACGCGCGATGCTTGGCGGCGTGTTCGCGTATTCGCATCAAGCCATCGTCGGAAGCGACGCCGCGGTGCCGAACCGCCTTGCCGTCGATTCTTATCAGGCGGGGCTATACGGCGTCTATGCGCTCGGCCATGGCGTCCAGCTCGACGGCCAGATCGACGGTGCGTTGAACGACAACGGTGAGAGCCGCTCGCTCACCTTCATCAATGGTACGGCCGGCGCCGGATATCGATCCTATAGCGGCCATGCGGGCATCGGAATTCGCAAGCTGATCCCGATCGAGCAGGGATTTGCGGTCGCGCCGTCGCTGCGGCTGGACTATGGCCAGGTTCGCTCGCAGGAGTATCGGGAAAGCGGCGCCGGCGGCTTCAGCCTGAACGTGGATTCGCAGACCTATCGCGAGCTGACGGTGACGGCAGCGCTAAAGAGCGCATACAAGATCGCGAAGCAGGTCTATGCCACCGGCGATGTCGGCATCGGCTACAACGCGCTGAACCAGGGGCTACAGATCAGGTCCGCCTTTGCCGGAGGCGGCGATGCATTCGTCACCAACGGACTGGTTTTGTCGCCCTGGATCTACTCCACCGCGCTGGGCCTCGTCGCAGCCGACAACAACCGCTTCGATCTCGGCCTACGCTACGGCCTCTCGGCGACTTCCTCCGGCCTGCTCCAGCAATCAGGGATCGCAGTCCTCAAGATCAGGCTTTGAGCGTCATCCCGCCGCGATCTTCTCCGCGCGCTGGAACGCCGGCCGCGCCGTGCAGCGCGCGAGATAGGAATCGAAGGCCGGTCGCGACGGCACCATCTTGAACGAGCGTACCGCATAATTCAGGCCGGCGCCGATGACGACGTCGGCGGCCGAAAATTCCTCGCCGAGAATCCACGGCCCGTTCTGAAGCGCGGCTTCCAGCACGTCGAACACTTGCGCCGCGCTGCCCCAGGCCGCGCTCGAGGCCGGGATCTCGATCTTGGTGAAGATCTGGGTGATGGCGGGCTCGATGCAGCCCGGCGAGAAGAACAGCCATTGCAGATAGCGCGCGCGGCGCGGGTCGGTCACGCCAGGCGCGAGCTTGGTCTCGGGATAGCGGTCGGCGATGTAGGCGCAGATGGCCGCGGCTTCGCCGAGCGCCGCGTCGCCGTCGGTCAGCGCCGGCACCTTGCCCATGGGATTGATCTTGAGGAAATCCGGCGCCTTCTGCGCGCCGGTCGAAATGTCGGTCAGCACGCGTTCATAGGCGAGGCCGCTCTCTTCCATCAGCCAGAGCGTCGTGAACGAGCGCGAGCGGGGCGACCAATAGAGCTTGATCATGGGAGCGGACCTTTCATGGGCGAGAGGCGGGGAGGGCGCGATTCATGACGCGTTTGCCGCGCGTTCGCAACGCACTACGCCTAGGCAGATGCGGCGTCCGGCCGCCACATCTTGGTCAACGCGAATGTGGCGCAACCTTCAATCAGCGTGTCGGAGTCTGCGCCGGTCGTTGCAACAAGGATGGCAATGTCTTGTCGAGGCTTTTCGTCAGCATCGTGCGCACCCCGTCGCGGAGCACAGGATTGTTGACCACGTCCGCAGGTTTCTCGGGAAATATCGCGCGGTCCAACTGCATCGAGGGACCGCCGAGAAAATTGCTCCGCATGCGCTCGATATAGGTGTCCTCGGTCATCAGGGCAGGCGCCTCCTTGGTCAACTCGAAGGTCTGGCCGTCATAGACCCGGATGAACATCATGGCGAAGAGATGCACGGGTCCGCCATACGGATATTGTGAGATGCCGATACCGTACTCCCGCTGCGTTCCGCCATGCCGGTGGACGACGACGTAACGATCGCAACGGATCTTGGGCGCGAGAAACTGGACAAAGCCCCTCACGTCGGCCGCCGCACGGTAGAAAAATGGATTCTGCTTCTGGTGGCCCCCGGACCTGAGTTCCTCTCGTGTATACGGTATCCTCCGCACGGTACTGCCGGGCGCGGCGGCGCGAACGCGCGAGACCACGAGGTCGTCGAGTGCCCACGTCGCGACTGAAGTCCGCATGTACTTATCGAGAAACTTCAAGGGCCCGAACTTCTCGACCATGAAGAGGTCGCCGGCGATCGGAATGACGCCGATCTGGCATGGGCCCGACTCTACAGGCCGGCGTGGCGTGATGGTTGTCGGCTTCTTAGCCGAGGGCCTGACCAACTCCGGCTTCGGCGCAGTCTGCACCTGTCCGCCGCTCGGCGACAACAGTGCATATGAGACCAGTGCGAGAGCGGCGAGAATGTTCATCGCTATACCCCGCCGCGTCTCACTGCGCGAAATAGGGCGGTAGTATCTTGTCTAGCCGCTCCGTCAGGAAATCGCGCATGTTGTCGCGCAAGTCAGTGTTGCCAGCGGCGTCGGCCGCCGTGACCGGAAACAGCGAGTTGTCTATTTTGCGAAGGCGTTCGTCCTGTACGAAATTGTCAGCCATATGCTTCATGACGCCTTGCAGCGTCACGCCAGGCCCCTTCTTGAT
>JAEYTQ010000318.1 GCA_023433965.1 Pseudomonadota bacterium
TGCGGCCCAGTCGACGGCGAGGCCGATTTCGTCGGGGCGTAGATTGCGGATCTGCAGATCGCTCATGACCGATGCTCTCGAGGGTGGACCGGCCGGCGTGTCCGGCGGTAGAAGGCTCACGACTGGCCGGGCCTGCGGCTCGCTGCAACGATATCAGAGGACGATCGATCATGGCGGAGAAGGTTGCACTGGTCACCGCGGGTGGCAGCGGCATGGGAGCTGGCGCCGCGCGGCGGCTCGCGGCGGACGGGTTTAGCGTCGCGATCCTGTCGTCCTCGGGCAAGGGCGAGGCGCTGGCTGCAGAGCTCGGCGGGTTCGGCGTCACCGGCTCGAACACCTCGAACGGCGATCTCAAGCGCCTGGTAGACGCGGCGATGGCGAAGTGGGGGCGGATCGACGTGCTCGTCAACAGCGCAGGGCACGGGCCGCGCGCGCCGATCACCGAGATCACCGACGAGCAATGGCACGCCGGCCTCGACACCTATCTCCTGAACGTGATCCGCCCGACGCGGCTGGTGACACCCTTGATGCAAGCGCAGAAGGGCGGCGCCATCATCAACATCTCGACGGCGTGGGCCTTCGAGCCGAGCGCGATGTTTCCGACCTCGGCGGTGTTCCGCGCCGGGCTCGCCGCCTTCACCAAGATCTTCACCGACACTTACGCGGCCGACAACGTCCGCATGAACAACGTCCTGCCGGGCTGGATCGACAGCCTGCCGCAGCAGGACGCGCGCCGCGACAGCGTGCCGATGAAGCGCTACGGGAAGGTCGAGGAGATCGCGGCGACGATTTCGTTCCTGGCCTCGGAGGGCGCAACCTACATCACCGGCCAGAACATCCGCGTCGATGGCGGCCTGACGCGTTCGGTCTGAGATACCCGGACGGTAGCTTCGCTGTCACAGCGTATTTGTCGCGACGCGACGCTTGGCTTGTCTCTCGTGCCACCGCGGCAGGCTGCCGCGTGTCACGCCGGTCACACTCGTCACAGTTCATGCGCAATAGGCCACAAACTACGTCACAGTCCATACGAACTGCGCCGCAGGCCAAGACGAACAGAGGGGCTCCGCCTATTCCCGGAAAGCGCAGGATGGCTCCCATCCAAACGAATCGAAAACGCGAGCTCAATCGCGTTGGGGGAATGGAGATTGGAATGAAGACGTTCTTGGTGGCGGTGATCTCGGTTGCATTGGGCAGCGCGTCCGCGCAGGCCGCCGATCTCGCGGCACAGTACACCAAGGCGCCGACGATGGCGCCGGCCTACAACTGGACTGGCCTCTATGTCGGCGGCAATGTCGGTGGACAATGGGGCAGCGCTGATCTGACCACCTCGACCATCTGGAGCCCTACGGGCTATTTCGCCTCCAGCAGCATCCCCGCCATCAACGCGGTCGGTGCGCAGGGCGTCAACAGCTCCAGCGTGACCGGGGGCTTCACTGCAGGCTACAATTGGCAAGTCAATCGTGCGGTGCTGGGCCTCGAAGGCGACATCAACTATTTCGGTTTCAAGGGCAGCGCGAGCGGATCGGCGCTTTACCCGTGCTGTGCACCGACCGGCTTCACCGTCAATTCGTCGGTCTCGTCCGACTGGCTCGCCACCATCCGCGGCCGCATCGGCTTCCTTGCGGCCCCGACCTGGCTGCTCTACGCCACCGGCGGCGCCGCGATTGCCGACGTGAAAGGCAATTTCAGCTTCACCGACACCTTCTCGGCTGCGACGGAATCCGCCGCGATCCGCGACACCCGCGTCGGCTGGACCGCTGGCGTCGGCACCGAATACGCCTTTGGCGGCGGCTGGTCGCTCAAGGCCGAATATCTCTATGTCGATCTCGGCCGCGCCTCGGTGAACAGCACCAATCTGGTCGGCTTCGCCGGTACGACGCCATACCCGAGCAACGTCTACACCCACGCGATCGACCTCAAGTCGAACATCGTGCGCGTCGGCGTGAACTATAAGTTCGGTGGGCCGGTCGTTGCCCGCTACTGATCGCCATCCATTCCGCCCCTGATGTGGAAAGCCCCGGCCAGCACCGGGGCTTTCTGTTTCGGAAGCTCAGCCTGCGTGCGACGCCAGCAGCTGCGCCAGCGTCCCGCGGCGCCGAGAACAGTCCCGATGTGTGCGTGACGAGCTGGCGACGATGACGCGGCGGATATAGGCGCCGCTCAGCTCCGCCAGATATTCGGCGGGGGGTCGTCGCGCCGCAGCTCGCCGCGCAGCACGCCGAGCGCTGCCTCCGGACCAAAATGTAAGCCAATCGGCTAACAATTGTTGACGCCGGCGATCCCGCGTGTTTAGTTAGCCACATGGCTAACCAATCACCCCATCTCGACCGGATTTTCGCAGCGCTCGCCGATCCCACGCGGCGCGAAATCGTAATGCGGCTCTGCGACGGCGAGGCGTCGGTCGGCGAACTCGCCGGTCCCTTCGACATGGCGCTGCCGAGCTTCATGAAGCACATCCACGTGCTGGAGACGAGCGGGCTTGTTCGGTCCGAGAAGTCGGGCCGCGTGCGCACCTGCCGTCTCAGCCCGGATGCGCTCCTCGGTGCGGAGGATTGGTTCCAGCAGCAGCGCGCGGCCTGGGAAGCACGGCTCGACCGGTTCGAAGCCTATGTGATGAAGCTCAAGCAAGAGAAGGAGCGGGCGACCGGCAAGCGGCCGTCCCGAACGACCAAACGGAAAGGGTCCTGACGATGACGAGTTCTGCCAATCCCGCCTTGTCGCTATGGTCCCTCGACCGCGAGATCGTGATGTCGCGCGTGATCGACGCGCCGCGCGATCTGGTGTTCGAGGCGTGGTCCGATCCGAAGCATCTGCCGCAATGGTTCGGGCCGAAGGGATTCAGGGTCGAGACCTTCGAGATCGACGTGCGGGTCGGCGGCGTCTGGCGCTTCAACATGATCGGACCTGACGGCACGGTCTATCCGAACCGTATGCGTTTCCTCCGCATCGAGCGGCCGTCGCTGATGGAGATGGATCACGGCCTCGACCAGGACGACGATCCCGGCATGTTCCGCTTTACGGTCACCTTCGCCGAGCAGAGCAACGGCAAGACCGTGCTGATGTTACGGCAGCTGGCCTCGAGCACCGAGCAGCGCGACGGCATGATCGGCTTCGGCGCCGTCGAATACGGCTACCAGACGCTGGACAAGCTGGCGGCCTATGTGACCGGAATGAAGCGCTGAGGAATAGCTTCGTCATTACGGGCTTGCGGCGTTGCATCGCCCGGAATGACGGACCCGCCGGCAGCGCGCTCAGGTGAGCGCGTTTGTGACCGGCGGCTCCTGCATCTGCTCCACCTGCGCGGCGCTGTCCGGCCGCGCGGGCCCGAGCACGGGTTCGTCGCCGAGCGGTTCGAATTCGGGACGGGCACTGAATTCGCCGCGTCCATCGAGCGAGGGACCGCCGCTATAGCGGCCGGGCTGCACCGGCGCTCCGCTGCGTTCCGTGCCCATGAACATGTAGCTGAACTCCGTCGCCTCCTTGCTTCGGTCGAAACTGTTCGGGATCGGCAGCGCGGCATCGCCGCCCAGCTCCTCGATCACGGCGAGCCATTGCTGCTGATGCATGGTGTCGCGTGCGATCAGGTAGCTGAGCATGTCCTGCATGCCCGGATCGCTCGTGGAATTGTAGAGGCGCACCGCTAGCGTGCGCCCGGTGGCTTCGGCGGCAACGTTGCAATACATGTCGGCGGCGAGATTGCGCTGGCATAAATGTGCGAGCAATCGAACGGAACGCCGTCACAGTTTGCCGGAAATGCCGCCATGCCGGTCGAGAGGATGTGCCGGTGCAGCATGCCCTCGATCACGTGCCGCGGCCGCTCGCCGCCCGACATCACCGCACCGACGATGGGATTGCCTTGAAGGCTGCTCTCCTGCATCGTTGCCGGCGCGTCTTCGAGGTTCGGCGCGACTGCGGTCGAGAGCATCTCGATGTGGCTAATCTCCTCGGTCGCGGTGTTGAGCAGCACGTCGCGGTATTTGGCAGGACCGCGCGCGCCCCAGGCCTGGGAGAAATATTGCAGGCAGACGCGGATCTCGCCCTCCACGCCGCCGATCGCCTGCTGCAGCTGGCGAGCGAAGATCGGATCGGGCTTCTCGACCCTGACGGGATATTGCAGTCGTTTGTCGAAGTAGTACATGCGCGACTCATCTTTGTCTTGGCGCCAGGTGCAGTTGCGCAATGAGGCGGTAGAGGTTGCGTTCCTAGATTTTTCCCGCAGCTGCCGGGGCGCGTTCCAAATTGCTTGCGGCAGTCGGATACGAATGCGGCCCCGGCGGAGGGGGAGGAACCGCCGAGGCCGCCTTCACGCGGTGAGCAATCGACTGCGTAAGGCGCGGCCGACTTATTCTCAGCGCCGCGTCGTACCGTCAGATCGCGGGGTGGTCTCGTTCCGCATGCCCGGAGGGCTCGAGGCACCTTGTGCGCCACGCTCCGTATGGGTGATGCCTCCGCCACCGCCCGCGCTACCCGCACCGGCGCCGCCCGAGCCTGCGCCAGCACCGCCGGCACCAGCGCCTCCGGCACCTGCGCCACCGGCACCAGCGCCTCCGGCACCCGCGCCCGCACCAGCACCGCCGGCTCCGCCAGCGCCACCACCGCCGGCACCACCACCGCCGGCGCCTTGTGCGAACGCCGCGCCGACCGAAGCGCCGGCCAGCACAGCGGCCGTGAAGATCGTCAGAATGGACTTACGCATGTTGTCTCTCCTTGGGGTTTGCAATGGACAACCAATCCCGCCCGCCGAGGACCGTTCCTACGCCCGCCGATCTGGAGGCACCGCGACTTCATCGAATCGTTCGGCGAGTGCAT
>JAEYTQ010000330.1 GCA_023433965.1 Pseudomonadota bacterium
GGATCACCGGCGACTACCGCGTCTTCCGCGTTGAGGCGACGCGCAGTGCCTTCGTCGAGTTCGTGCCGGCGCTGATCGACGGTCTCGCCCATGCCGAGGAGCCCGATCGCGCCGTCGTTTCGTTCGATCAATTCCTCGGCGCGCTTCAGCGCGGCGGCCGGCTGATCACGCTGCTGGGCCAGAATCGCGATCTCGTCGCACTGGTGGCGCTGGTGCTGGGTGCGGCGCCGCGGCTCGGCGAGATGCTGGCCCGGCAACCGCAGCTGATGGACGGCCTGATCGATCCGCGCTTCTTCGGCGCCATGCCGGACCGGCAGGAATTGTCGGAACGTTTAGCTGCCACCGTGCAGGATGCCGGCTCTTACGAGGAGTTCCTCGATCGCCTGCGGCTGTTCGGGCAGGAGAGCCTGTTCCTGATCGGCACGCGCATCCTCTCCGGCACCGTCTCGGCGCAGCAGGCCAGCACTGCCTTCGCCGATGTCGCCGAGGGCATCGTCCACACCGTGCACGGCCTCGTCGCCGAGCGTTTTGCCGCCCAGCACGGCCGCATCAAGGGCCAGGAGACCGCGATCATCGCGATGGGCCGGCTCGGCAGCCGCGAGATGACGGCCTCGTCCGATCTCGACCTGATCCTGCTCTACGATTTCGATAGCGACAATCCGGACTCCGACGGTGCGAAATCGCTGCAAGGCGCGCACTATTTCGCCCGTTTCACCCAGCGCCTGATCAGCGCCTTCACGACGCGCACCAATTACGGCGTGCTCTACGAGATCGACATGCGGCTGCGTCCCTCGGGCCGCGCCGGTCCCGTGGCCTCGAGCCTGGTCTCGTTCGAGGATTACCAGGCCAACGAGGCCTGGACCTGGGAGCACATGGCTTTGACGCGGGCGCGCGTGGTGTCGGCGTCGCCCGAATTCCGGGAACGGATCGAGCGCGTCATCCGCGACGTCCTGACCCGCCATCGCGATCCCGCCATTACCGCCAACGACGTCGCCGACATGCGGCGCGCGATCGCCCAGGAAAAGGGCGAGGGCGATTGCTGGGATCTCAAATATGCCGCCGGTGGCATGGTCGATATCGACTTCATCGCGCAATATCTCCAGCTCGTGCACGCGCACGACAAGCCGGAGATCCTCGACGTCAGCACCAATCAGGTGCTGGAGAACGCATGCCGGCTCGGCGTGCTGCCTCAATCCGAGACCGAGACCTTGCGCTCCGCAGCAAGGCTCTATCACGACCTGACGCAGATCCTGCGGCTCTGCGTCAGCGACCGCTTCAAGCCGGAAACCGCGGGCACCGATCTCCAGCGCGTGATGGCGCGCGCGGGCGACGCGCCGGATTTCTCCTCGCTGGAGGCGCGGGTGAAGGAGACGCAGGGCGAGGTGCGGCGCGTGTTCAGGGCGTTGCTGGAAGGCTCGTAGCCTGCTTCAGGGCGGTGAGGGCCTCGCGGACGCGAAGCCCGCGCAGCCCGCATCGAACGCTCCGGCGGTTGGTTTTTCCCGTGTTGGACCGGAGTGAGCGTGCTAGCATGCGTGCATGCACAAGAGCCGAGGGACAGCCGGTTGATCGACAAGCTCGAACTATTGCTGGCGCTGGCCAAGGAGCGGCATTTCGGACGCGCGGCGGAGGCTTGCGGCGTGACGCAGCCGACGATGTCGACCGGGCTCAAGCAGTTGGAGGAGATCCTCGGCGTGATGCTGGTCCAGCGCGGCTCGCGCTTCCAGGGTTTTACGCCCGAAGGCGAGCGCGCGCTCGACTGGGCGCGGCGGATCGTGGGCGATGCCCGCGCGATGCGCGACGAGATCAACGGGTTGAAGCATCAACTCTCCGGCGAGATCCGCATCGCGGCGATCCCGACCGTGCTCGGCATGGTGGCCGCGCTGACGACGCCGTTCCGCGCCCGGCATCCCGAGGTGCGCTTCCGCATCCAGTCGACCACCTCGTCGGAGGTGCTGGGGCTGCTCGAAAATCTCGAGGTCGACGCGGGGCTGACCTATATCGAGAATGAGCCGATCGGCAAGGTCCGCACCATTCCGCTCTACAACGAGAGCTATCGTCTGCTCACCGCGCCGGACGCGATGTTCGGCGACCGCGAGACGGTGACGTGGAAGGAGGTCGGCCAGGTGCCGCTGTGCCTGCTCACGCCCGACATGCAGAACCGCCGCATCATCGACCGCGCGCTGCGCTCGGTCGGCGCGGAGGCGACGCCGACGCTGACCTCGAACTCGCTGCTGGTGCTGTTCACGCATGTGAAGACCGGGCGTTGGGCCAGCGTAATGCCCGCCAAGCTCGCCGAGACACTCGGCCTGTCCGACACGGTGCGCTCCATCCCGATCGTCGATCCCGATGTCAACTACAGCATCGGCATGGTGATCCCGCAGCGCGATCCGATGACGCCGCTGATCGCGGCCCTGGTCAATGTCGCGCGCGAGGTCGCGCCGACGCTGCAGTTGTAGAGGTGAGCAGGCGTCTCGCAGGGTAGGCGTAGGCGAGCTACCCGCCGCGCGCTACGCCGCCGCCGAAACTCCGGCCGTCGCCTTGATCGCGTCGCGCGGCAGGGTCACGCGCACCACGGTGCCGACCTCGAGCTTGGAGCGCAGCCGCATCGAGCCGCCCTGGAGCTGAGCCAGCGAGCGGGCGATGGCGAGCCCGAGGCCCGAGCCGTGATATGTCTTGGTGAGCTGGCTCTCGACCTGCTCGAACGGGCGGCCGAGCCGTGCCAGCGAATGCGGGGCGATGCCGATGCCGGTGTCGGCGATCATCAGCACGATGCGGTCGTCGAGTTGCCGGCTGCGCACCACGACGCGGCCGCCGTCAGGTGTGAACTTGACGGCATTCGAGAGCAGGTTGACGATGATCTGCTTGGTGGCGCGGCGGTCGGCGACGACGGAGATGGATTTTGCGATGTCGGCGTCGAGCGTGATGTGCTTGTCCTGGGCCCGTCCGGTGACGACCCGCAGGGATTCCGCCAGCGTTCGCGACAGGTCGAGCTGCTCCAGGTCGAGCTTCATGCGGCCGGCCTCGATCTTGGACATGTCGAGGATGTCGTTGATGACCTCGAGCAGATAATGGCCGCTGGTCAGGATGTCCTGGCAATATTCCTGGTACTTCTCGCTCCCGAGGTCGCCGAACATGCCCGAGCCCATGATCTCGGAGAAGCCGATGATGGCGTTGAGCGGCGTGCGCAGCTCGTGGCTCATATTGGCGAGGAATTTCGATTTGGTCTGGTTGGCTTCCTCGGCGCGGGTCTTCTCGCGCTGGTACTTCTCGGCGAGATCGGCGAGCTCGACGGCCTGGCGCTCCAGCGCCGCCTGCGAGCGCTTCAGGTCGATGACGGTGGCGCGCAGGCGCAGATCGTTGTCGACCAGCTTCTGCTCGTGCTCCTTGATGCGCGTGATGTCGGTGCCGACCGAGACGTAGCCGCCGTCCTTGGTGCGGCGCTCGCTGATGTGAAGCCAGCTGCCGTCGTCGAGCTGCGCCTCGAAGGTGCGCGCGCCCGGGCCTTGGGCGACGGTCTCGTTGTGGCGGGTCCGCACCTCCGGCATGCGGCCGACCTCGAGCACGGTCTCGTAGGAGGTGCCGGGGATGACGGCGGTCTCGGGCAGCTTGTGCAGGCGCTGGAAGTGCGAGTTGCAGAGCACGAGGCGGTCGCTCGCATCCCACAGCACGAAGGCTTCCGGAATCGTCTCGATGGCGTCGCGCAGGCGAAGGTCGGCTTCCACCGTCCTCTCGGCGAGGCTCTTCTGCTCGGTGATGTCAACGGCGATGCCGATCAGGTGCACGCTGGAATCGGTTGCGCCGCGGGTCTTCTCGCAGCGGACGCGGAGCCAGATCCAGTGGCCGTCGACGTGCTGCATGCGGAAGGTCTGGTCGATGTGGTCGATCTTCTCCGAGATGAGCTGGTCGGCGATCGCGAACAGGTCGATGTCGTCGGACTTCACCAGCGCGTTGACCTCGCCGAAGGTGAGGAGCTCGTGGCGGCCGTCGAGGCCGAGCATCGAGAACATCGACTGCGACCAGAAGATCCGGCCGCGCGACAGGTCCCAGTCCCAGAGGCCGCAGCGGCCGCGGTTGAGCGCGGTGTCGATGCGGCCGCGCACGGCGTCGTTGATGAGGTCGCCCTCGCGGGCGCGGGTGGACTGCCAGTGGAAGGCAAAGCCGAGGATCAGGACGACGAATCCCGTGGTTGCCGACAGCGTCACCGAGAGCGCGGCGTCCGAGCCCCAGATCGGCTCGTTGCGCTCCTGGATCACGGTGACGAAGCCGGGCAGCGACTTGATCTGCCGCGAGGTCGCCATCGCGGCGTTGCCGTTCGGCAGCGTCATGTCGGAGATGTTGCCGTCGCGGGTCGGCGCCGCGAGCAATTGTGCCGTCGTGATGGCATCGAGCAGACGGTCGTTGCCGGAAGGATCGCTGTCGACCGGGACGCGGGCGAGGACGCGGCGGTCGATCCCGGCGGAGGTGACGATGACGTGGCGGCCCGAGGCCATGCCCCAGGACGGGATCAGGTCCGGCAGCAGCGCCGGCAGGCCGTCGATGTTCTTGAGACGCTCCTGCCGCACCGAGGTGAGGCGGTCGATCCGGTCGGCCAGCAGATCGGCGAGCGCCGAGATGTCGTGGCGGATCACCAGCCGCTTCTGACGGGTCTGGTCGACCACCTGGACGAATGCGCCGAGGCAGATCGTGATCAGGAAGGCGATGATCAGCGTCGGCACGGCGCGACGAAGCGCCGGCTCAGCGATCAAGAGCCGATGATAGGCAGGTTTCGCGATCGATTGCGCCAATCCCTTGATCGAATCGGATTGGACGCACGCGTTCGCGGC
>JAEYTQ010000482.1 GCA_023433965.1 Pseudomonadota bacterium
CCATCCCGTGCACGAGGGCCTCCTGAAGCTGCTCGAGGTCGAGCTCGACCCGCGCGGCAACGTCAAGGCCAACACGCTGGACTACCAGACCTCCCGCCCCAACGTGTTCTCCGCGGGCGACATGCGGCGTGGGCAATCGCTGGTGGTGTGGGCGATCCGCGAGGGCCGGCTGTGCGCGCGGTCGATCGACACGTTCCTGATGGGGAAGACGGATCTGCCGCGGTGAGATGTCATTCCAGGGCGCGCCACTTGGCGCGAGCCCGGAATCCATCGGGCCGCAAGGTTGGTGGATAAATGGATTCCGGGCTCGCGCTGCGCGCGCCCCCGGAATGACAAGTGGAGAGAGCCACGGCTGCCCGGCCATCTCACCCGGACGTGTTCCGACAGGCGCACTAGTTCTGCAGCCTCACTCCCAGCAGCACCACCGTGCCCTGCGAGCTGGCCGCGGCGATGTTCGAATCCAGGATGTCGTGGCGCAGCGTGCCCTTGACCCAGATGTTGCGGTTGAGCTTGTAGATCAGATTGGCTTCGAGCGAGTAGGTTTTGTCGTTGCGACCCTGGTTCTGGTAGTCGTACGTGCCGTAGGTGAACTTGCCGACCGCAGTGAGCCAGCGGCGGAAGTCGTGGTCGACTTCGGCTGCGTAGGTACGCACCAGCACGCCTGAGGAGCCGGGGATCGTGGTTTCGTTGATCTGCGTGTCGGTGAAGAGCTTCACCGTGGTGAGGCCGCTCGCGTTCCAGATCAGCGAGCCCGTGGTCAGAAAGCCCGCGAGCTGGCTGAGGCGCGGGTCGGTGTAGTTGCGCGCGGAATAGCCGACCGAGATCTCGCCGGTGAGAATGCGCGAGAATTCGAAGGACGAGCCGACCTTGGCATAACCGCCGTTGGAATCGCGGAAGAAGCCGTTGCGGTCGGCCGCCTGGTCGTGGACGCGGGTGTCGCCCTGGATCTCGACGAACGGCTTCAGGCCCGGCTTCAGGTCATAGGAGAAGCGTCCGACGCCGCCATATTGATTGAAGTCGCGATCCCTGTTGGGGAAGGTCGTGCCGTCGGTGAGCTTCGAATCCGTGTAGGCGGTGCGATCGATGGTGGCGCCGGCGGAGACCTGGAAGCGGTTGAAGGTCTGGTCGAAGCCGATGGTCGTGCCGTAGGCGGCATAGACCGGGTATTTCTGCAGGCCGGCCTGCACGTTGGGACTGCCGGGATTGTCGGTAGCGAGCCGCAGGCGCAGCTGCGAGAGAAGCTTGAAGTCGCGGGTGACGTCGAGCCGGCCGTCGACATGGCCGTTGAAATCGGGCCGATTGGCCTCGACCGGCGATGGCGAGGCGAAGCCGTTGATCGTCGCCGGCATGTCGCTGGTGTAGCCCGAGAACGAGCCGCGCAGATCGGCGACCAGCGCATGGCGCTCCCAATCGGACACGACGAGCAGATCGGGCGCAATCACATAGGCCGGCGACCCCACGGGCTTGTTGAGGCGCGTCGGATTGGTGTCGTAGCCGGCGGAGAGCTCGAGCCCGCCCTTGATCAGGAAGCTGCCGGCATAGTCGCCGACCGCGCCGAACGGATCCTCGTCGAGCTTGAGGCGGCGGCGCAGCGGCTGGCCGGGCACGTTGCCGGCCATCGCCGGCGGCACGGGCACCTTGTGCGCCGTCTCCGACGGCGGCGGGGCGATGCGCGGCGGGCTCAGCGTCGGGACTGGCGTTGCCGGCGGCGGCGAACCAGGGCCGGCCGGACGCTTCGGCTTCGGCTGCCCCGGATAGAGTTTTGGCTGCTGCCGCTTGCGATTGAGCGAGTCGTAACCCGAGCCGCTGGCGCCGTTGGCCGCGGGCAGGCCATAGGTCGGGATCTGACCGACGCGCGAGCTCGCCGGATTCTGCTGGCGCGGGCCGGCATTGGGATCGGGCAGCTTCGGCAGCGCGTCGGAAGGCGATGGGGGCACGCCGGCGGTGCGGCGCGTCGGCAGCATATCGGGCGAGGCGAAGCCGCCGCGGCTGGGGTTGAACAGCTCGGGCGTGAGACTCTGGGCGGCCACCGGGGCGCTGCCGTGGGCCGTCAGCATGAGGCACGGCAAAGCCGCGCGCAGGAAATGCGCGACAGTGCTCCGGCCCCTGCCTGGAGACGACCCCACGATGGAATTACCCCAACGAAATCAAACACTTTCATGACCGCCCCCGCCGACCGGCGGGAACCATCGTTAAGGGAGTTAAAACAATTATGGTTAATGACCCGTGTAGGGCGCCGGGGCGCGCGTCGCCTCGCGGGTCGGGGCGTGCTAAGCAGGCGCCAACGGGCGAGCGCCCCTCCTCCCTGGACCCGACCATGCCGAGTTCGAAACCGCTGATGACCCAATCATCCGGCTCCATCCCTGACAGCGTCGAATCCGCGCTCCGCACGCTGGAGACGGAGAGCGGCGGCATCAACGCCCTCGCCGCCGCCCTGCGCGGCCCGCTCGGCGCGACATTCGCCAAAGCGGTGGACCTGATCCGCAACGCCAAGGGCCGCGTCATCGTCACCGGGCTCGGCAAATCAGGCCATATGGGGCGCAAGATCGCGGCAACGCTGGCCTCGACCGGCACGCCCGCCTTCTTCGTGCACGCCGCCGAAGCCGGCCATGGCGATCTCGGCATGATCACGCCCGACGACGTCATTCTGGCGCTGTCCTGGTCCGGCGAGCAGCCGGAGATGAAGAACCTCGTGAACTATTCGGCGCGGTTCGCGAT
>JAEYTQ010000641.1 GCA_023433965.1 Pseudomonadota bacterium
CGCATGCCATGCTCGAGATTGCGATACATGTTCTCGATCATGACGATGGCGTCGTCGACCACGAAGCCAACGGAGATCGCCAGCGCCATCAGTGACAAATTGTCGATCGAGAAGCCCGCCACCCACATGCCGGCGCAAGTGCCGGCCAGCGCCAGCGGCACCGAGATGCCGGCCGCGATCGTCGGCGTCAGGCGGCGCAGGAACACGAACACCACGACCATGACCAGCAACGAAGTTGCAAGCAGGGTCCACTGCATGTCGAGCACGCTGGCGCGGATCGTGCCGGTGCGATCGACCAAAGTGGAAATCTCGACACCGGCAGGGATCCACTGCCTCAGCGCCGGGATCAGCGCCTTGACCCTGTCGACGGTGTCGATGACGTTGGCATCGCCCTGCTTGGTGATCTGGATCAGCACCGCGGGCTGCTTGTTGAACCAGGCGATCGAGCGGGCGTTGCGGACGGAATCCTCGATGTCGGCGACATCCGAGAGCCGCACGAAATTGCCGTTGGAACTCTTGACGATGATGTCGCGAAACTCTTTGGCGGTGCGCATCTGCCGATTGAGCCCGAGCGTCTCGCTCTGGCGTTCGCCTTCGAAGATGCCGACCGGTCCGAGCGGGTTGGCGTTGATGATCGCCGTCCGCACGTCGTCGGTGGCGATACCCGCGTTCGACAGCGCGACCGGGTTGAGCTGGACCCGCACGGCCGGCTGGTCGGCCCCCGAGACGGTCACGTCACCGACGCCCGGCACCTGCGAGATGCGCTGCGCCAGCACTGTGTCGGCGACGTCGTAGATGGCGCTCGCCGAAAGTGTCTTCGAGGTCAAGGCCAGCACGAACACGGGCGCGCCGGCCGTATTCGCTTTGCGGAAGCGCGGCAGCGTCGGCAGGTCGCTCGGCAGGTCGACCATCGCGGCGTTGATCGCCGCCTGCACGTCGCGAGCGGCCTTGTCGATGTTGCGTCCGATGTCGAACTGAATCTGGATGCTGGTGGTGCCGAGGGTCGAGGTCGAGGTGATCTGGTTGATGCCCGCGATCTCACCCAGCCGCCGCTCCAGCGGCGAGGCGACCGTCGCCGCCATCACGGACGGGTCGGCGCCGGGCCGGCTGGCCGAGACGAAGATGGCGGGGAAATCGACGTTCGGGACCGAGGCGACGGGCAGGAAATGGTAGGCGACTGCACCCAGCAGGAACAACCCGATCGACAGCAGCGTCGTTGCGACCGGCCGGCGGATGAAGGGCTCCGAGATCGATGGCACTACTGCATGCCTTCGGTGGCGCCGGCGACCGGCGGGCCGCCGGATTCGGCTGGCGGCAGCGCCTGTTCGAGGCGGCGGTTGATGCGGTCGAGCGCAAGATAGATCACGGGCGTGGTGTAGAGCGTCAAGAGTTGGCTGAGCAGCAGGCCGCCGATGATGGAGACGCCGAGCGGGAAGCGCAGCTCGGCGCCGGTGCCGCTCTCGATCGCGAGCGGTAGCGCGCCAAACAGCGCCGCCAGCGTCGTCATCATGATCGGGCGGAAGCGCAGGAGACAGGCTTGCACAATCGCCTCGTTCGGCGACATGCCCTGCCCGCGCTCGGCCTCGAGCGCAAAGTCGATCATCATGATCGCGTTCTTCTTGACGATGCCCATGAGCAGGATGATGCCGATCAGCCCGATCACCGAGAGATCCTGGCCGCACAGGATGAGCGCGACGATCGCGCCGACACCCGCCGAGGGCAGCGTCGACAGGATCGTGATCGGATGGATGTAGCTCTCGTAGAGCACCCCCAACACGATGTAGATCGTGATCACCGCGGCGAGCAGCAACCAGGGCTGGCCGGCCAGCGCCTTGGCGAATTCGGCGGCATCGCCGGCATAGATGCCGACGATGCTGTTGGGCATGCCGATCCGCGTCTCGATGGTCTTGACCGCCTCGACGGCGTCGCCGAGCGCCGCGCCGGGCGCCAGGTTGAAGCTGAGCGAGACCGAAGGGAATTGCGCCTGGTGCGAGATCGCGAGCGGCGCGGTGGTGCGCTTCAGCGTCGCCACGGCCGACAGCGGCACCTGAGCGGCGGGTGCGCCGGCGGTGGTGCTGGCAGCGCCCGGTAGATAGAGCTTGGACAGGATCGAAGGATCGCGCTGGTACATCGGCAACGCCTCCAGCACGACGCGGTACTGGTTGGCCTGCCCGTAGATGGTCGAGATCTGCCGCTGCGCGAAGGCGTCGTTCAACGTGTCGGTGATGGCCTGGAGGCTGACGCCGAGCTGGCCGGCGCGGGCGCGATCGACATCGAGCTGCGCCCGCAGGCCGCCCTCCTGCGCCTCGGAGGAGACGTCGCGGAACAAGGGATCGCGCCGCATCTCCGCAACCAGCTTGCGCGACCATTCCGAGACCAGCGTCGCATCGGTGCCGGTCAGCGTATACTGGTATTGCGAGCGACTCGACTGGGTCGAGATCTGTACGTCCTGCACCGGCTGGAAATAGACGGTCATACCGGGAAGGCCCGAGACCCGCTCCTTCAACCGGGCCACCACCACGCTGACATCATCACGCCGCTCGCCGCGGGGCTTCAAGCTCATGACGAGCCGTCCGACATTGGTGGTCGGGTTGACCGAGCCGGCACCGATCACCGAGACGACGCCGAGCACATCGGGGTCGGCGCTGATCGCCTCGGCCGCCTCGGTCTGACGCTTGGTCATCTCGGCAAAGGACACGTCGGGTCCCGCCTCCGTCACTGCCGTGATCGATGCGGTGTCCTGCAGCGGCAGGAAGCCTTTTGGCGCAACGACGTAGAGAACCAGGGTCGCGATCAGGGTGACGAAGGTCACGACCAGCGTGGCGCGCTGGCGTTCCAGAACCCACAGAAGCGAACTGTGATAGGCCTCCACCGTCCGGTCGATGAAGCGGCTGATTGCGGCCAGTCCCGGCACCGCCAGCTCCTCGTGGGCATGCTTGAGCAGGCGCGAACACATCATCGGCGTCAACGTCAGCGACACCACGGCCGAGGTCACGACCGCGATGGTCAGCGTCAACGCGAATTCGCGGAACATGCGCCCGACGAGACCCGACATGAACAGCAACGGAATGAACACCGCGATCAGCGACACCGTCAGCGAGATCACGGTGAAGCCGATCTCGCTGGCCCCCTTCAGCGAGGCTTCCATCGCGCTGTCGCCGTTCTCCATGTGACGGACGATGTTCTCGATCATGACGATGGCGTCGTCGACGACGAAGCCGGTGCCGATCGTGAGCGCCATCAGCGACAGATTGTCGAGGCTAAAGCCCGCAAAATACATGATGCCGAAGCTCGTGATCAGCGACAGCGGCAGGGCGACGCCAGCGATCAATGTGGCGCGCAACGAGCGCAGGAACAGCAGCACGACCAGCGTCACCAGGACGACGGCAAGGACCAGCGTGAACTGCACGTCGCGCACAGAGGCACGGATCGTCACGGTGCGGTCCGAGACGATCGTGAGATTCACGCCGGCCGGGATCGCGCGCTGCACCTTCGGGATTTCTGCGCGAAGCTGGCCAACGACGTCGATGACGTTGGCGCCGGGCTGGCGCTGAATGTCGATGATCACGGCCGGTGTGCCCTGGTACCAGCCGCCGGTGCGATCGTTCTCGAGGCCATCGACGATCTGCGCGACATCCCCGATGGTGACCGGCGAGCCGTTGCGGTAGGCGATGATGACGGGCCTGTAGGCGTCGGCGGCGGCGATCTGGTCGTTGGCTGCGATGATGTAGGATTGCTGCGCGCCGTCGAGCGAGCCCTTCGGGCCCGAGACATTGGCATTGGCGATCGCGGTGCGCAGATCCTCCATGGCGATGCCGTAGGCAGCAAGCCGTGCGAGATCAGCCTGGATGCGCACGGCCGGCTTCAGCCCGCCGAGCACCGAGACGCGCCCGACGCCGGAGATCTGGCTCAAACGTTGGGCCAGAATGGTGTCGGCAATGTCGCTCATCGCCCGCAACGAGATGGTGTCGGAGCGCAGCGCCAAGGTCATCACCGGCGCGTCCGCCGGATTCACCTTGGCGTAGGTCGGCGGATAAGGCAGCGTCTTGGGCAGCACGCCCGCTGCCGCATTGATGGCGGCCTGCACGTCCTGGGTCGCGCCGTCGATGTCGCGGTTGAGGTCGAACTGAAGCGATATCTGGCTGACGCCGAACGAACTCGTCGAGTTCATCGACGTCAGCGACGGGATCTGGCCGAGCTGGCGCTCCAGCGGCGCGGTGATCAGCGAGGCGATCACGTCGGGGCTGGCGCCGGGCAGCCGCGTCGACACCTGCACCGTCGGGAAATCGACCTGTGGCAGCGCCGAGACCGGCAGCGCGAAATAGCCCAGCAGCCCGCCGATCATCAGCGCGATGCCGAGCAGCGAGGTCGCGATGGGCCGGCGGATGAAGGGTTCGGAGACACCCATGAGTACCTGCCAGCCTAGTCAGCTGTCGTCGGGGTCATGGCTGCTTGGCTCCACTTCCCGATGCCCCAGGTCCAGGCGCGGGCCCGGTCTGCCCCTTCTGGTCGCCTTCGCTGCTCTTGCGCTTGGCCCGGAACTCGCCCTCCTTGGCTTGGCCTTCCTTCTGGCTTTCCTTGGCACCGTCTTTCTTCTGGGCGTCCGGCCCGCGCGAGCGCTTGCGCGGCGCTATGTCCGCCGACGGGGTCTGGTCGTCGCGGCCGATGATCACCTTGGAGCCGTCGGACAGATTGGCAAAGCCCGTGGTCACGACCTTGTCGCTCGCCGAGAGGCCGCTGGCGATCACCGCCTCGTGCTCGTTCTGCTGAGTCACCGTCACGGGCCTTGCCGAGACGATGTTGTCCTCGCCGATGATATAGCTGAAGGTCCCGACCGGGCCGCGCTGCACGGCGGAGGTCGGCACCACCAGCGCCTGCGTCAAGGTCTCGACCTTGAGGCGGACGTTGACGAACTGGCCCGGCCAGAGCTGGTAGTTGGCGTTGGGAAACTCGGCCTTGAGCTTGAGCGTGCCGGTGGTCTGGTCGACCTGGTTGTCGATGCCGGTGAGCTTGCCGGTGTCAATCACCGTGACGCCGTCATTGCCGAACACGTCGACCGCGAGCGGGCCTTTTGCCGCGGCGGCATTGACGCGCATGATCTGCTGCTGCGGCAGGCTGAACCACACCGCGATCGGCTGCAATTGCGTGATCACCACGAGGCCCGTGGTGTCGGAGGCGTGGATGATGTTGCCCTGGTCCACCTGACGCAGGCCGACCCGGCCCGAGATCGGCGCCACAATCTTGGTATAGCTGAGCGTTGCGGCCGCGTGGTCGATCGCGGCCTGGTCGGCTTTCACCAGGGCCTCGGTCTGCGCCACCAGCGCACGCTGGGTGTCGGCCTGCTGCTTGGAGCCGGCATTGGAGGCGGCGAGCTGCTCGTAACGCGCAAGGTCGATGCGCTGGTTGGCGAGCTGGGCCTGATCCTGCGCCTTCTTGGCCACGGCCTGGTCGTACTGCGCCTGGTAGATCGCCGGATCGATCTCGCCGAGCACATCGCCCTTCTTGACGTCCTGGCCTTCCGTGAAATTGACCGCGATCAGCTTGCCGT
>JAEYTQ010000558.1 GCA_023433965.1 Pseudomonadota bacterium
GCGCTGCTGCGCTGCGTCCGGGGCACGAGAGCCGGATCTTGGTGCACACCTGCCTCGACATCGTCATTGCGAGCGGAGCGAAGCAATCCAGAGCCATACCGGCGCGCGACGAAGTCGCGAACCCGGAATCCATTTCACCACATGTGATGCGGGCCGATGGATCCTCCGGTGCGCAATTGCGCACCATAGCTCGATGCTGCGCATCGCCCCGGAATGACGGTGATGTGTTGATTTGCTCTAAGAACCTTCACGTTGGTATGGTTCGTGCAGGCAGCTCAGCCTCCATTCCCTAACAAGACGTGCCAATGCCAAGCCCAAGACCCGATCGCATCCGCCACCTCCTCGCCGACCTCGTCGGCTTCGACACGGTCAGCGACCGCACCAATTTGCCACTGATTGCCCATATCGAGAGCTACCTCGCCGCGTTCGGTGTCAAGGCCGAACGCTTCGTCGACGAGACCGGCGAGAAGGCGTCCCTCTGGGTCACGATCGGGCCGGAGGAGCGGCGGGGTTTCGTGCTGTCGGGCCATACCGACGTGGTGCCTGTCGTGGGCCAGGACTGGAGCCATGATCCGTTCAAGCTCGTCGAGCGGGATGGCAAGCTCTATGGCCGCGGCACCACCGACATGAAGGGATTTGTGGCAGTGTGCCTCGCCATGGTGCCGGAGATGATCGAGGCGAAACTCGCAACGCCGATTCATCTGGCGATTTCCTATGACGAGGAGATCGGCTGCGTCGACGTGCGGCCGATGCTGCGCGAGGTCGCGAAGAAGAAGGTCAAGCCGCTCGGCGCCTTCATCGGCGAGCCGACGCAGATGCAGGTGATCATCGGCCACAAGGGCAAGCACGGCGTGCGCGCTACGTTCCGCGGGCTTGCCCGCCATTCCTCGATCGCGCCCGAGGGCGTCAATGCGATCGAATATGCCGCCGAGCTGATCGTCGAGATCCGCCGCCGTGCCGTAGCGCTCGCGGCCGCGCGATCGACGGACAGCCTTTACGACGTCCCGCATTCGACGCTGCTGACCAGCATCGTGCACGGCGGTGCGGCGCTCAACATCGTGCCTGATAGCTGCACGGTGGATTTCGAATGCCGCGGCATCGGCATCACGGAGTCCAAGGAGGTGACCGATGCGATCGTCGCGTGGGCCAAAGCCGAGATCGAGCCGGCGATGAAGGCGCAGAACGCCGAGTGCGGCATCGATTTCGAAGAGATCCTCGACTACCCCGCGCTCGACACCGCCTCGGACGCGGCCATCGTCACGCTGGCCAAAAGCCTTGCCGAGCGCAACGACCACGCCAAGGTCGCCTTCGGCACCGAGGCCAGCCTGTTCGCCGACATCGCCGATATCCCCTCGGTGGTGATCGGTCCGGGCTCGATCGCACAGGCGCATACCCCGGATGAATTCGTTGAAATGGCGGAGCTGGAGAAATGCGCGGGCTTCGTGGAGCGGCTGATTGCGCATTGTGCGAAGGGGTAATCGGAGCTCCCTAGTTGCGGGATTCCGGCTCTGCGCAGCAGCATTGCACGCTGCACCGCGTCCGGGATACGAGAGTGGCGCAAGCAAAAAGGCGCGGCCACGAGCCGCGCCTTTGTATTTCCTACACCGCCCCCGCCTTCTGCGCGTATTCCCACGACGCCTTCGACAACGGCACGGTGCGCTTGGCTGATTCCAGCGCCTTGGCGTTGGCTGCGGTGCCGTCGCGAACGCGGCCGGCGATGCCTTGGGTGATGCCGGCGAGCCGGAACAAATTGTAGGCGAAGTACCAGTTGAGATCGGGCACCGTCATCTTGGTGACGTTGCAATAGATCTGCGCGGCCTCTTCCAGGCTCGGGATGTTGAGCGCCTCGAGGTCGGCGCCCTCGAGGCCCGGCATGATCCATTGCATCAAGAGATAGGTGAAGTCGGCCATGGGATCGCCGAGCGTCGACAGCTCCCAGTCGAGCACGGCCTGCACGCGCGGTTCCGTTGCGTGGAAAATCATGTTGTCGAGGCGGTAGTCACCATGGACGATCGAGACGCGCGCCTGCTCCGGCACGGTCCGCGGCAGCCATTCGGCGACCTTCTCGAACTCGGGAATGTGCTGTGTCTCGGAGGCCCGGTATTGCTTGGTCCAGCGGTCGATCTGTCGCGCGAAGTAGTTGCCGGGCTTGCCGAAGTCGCCGAGGCCGATCGCAACGGGATCGTACATGTGGAGCTTCGCCAGCGTCTCGATCTTGCTGGTGAAGATCTTGCGCCGCGCATCCGGCTCCTGGCTCGGCAGCGTCGGATCCCAGAACACCCGGCCCTCCTCCATCGACATGATGTAGAAGGCCGCGCCGATCACGCCATCGTCCTGGCACAGCGCATAAGCGCGCGCGACCGGAAAACCCTGCTTTCCAAGGGCAGCGATCACGCGATATTCGCGATCGACCGCGTGCGCGGACGGCAGCAGCTTGCCAAACGGCTTGCGGCGCATCACGTAGGAACGCTTCGGCGTATTGAGGCGATAGGTCGGATTGGACTGGCCGCCCTTGAACTGGAGCACGACCAGCGGGCCTTCGAAGCCTTCGACGTGCTCGCGCATCCAGGCCTCAAGCCGCATCTCGTCGAAACGATGCCGCTCCTCGACCGGCTTGGTGCCCGAAAACTCCTCGTCTTTCCTGACGCCGTCAGCCACGGTGACGCTCCCTCTTCAGTCCGAACATGATCCTAATCGGTAACCGCTGACGCACTTGCGTCAAGCGGTTACCGCGATTGGATCATGTCCCGTCGTTTCTTCAAGTCGGGAGCGCCGCAGGGCTCCCCCGCTTAGTGATTGGGAGAGTTGGCATACTTCCGAACCTCGAGCCTGGCAATGGCGCGATTATGCACCTCGTCCGGACCGTCGGCGAGACGGAGCGTGCGGATGTGGGCGTAGTCCTTGGCAAGGCCCGCTTCGTCCGAAACGCCGGCGCCGCCGAAGGCCTGGATCGCCTCGTCGATGATCTTCAGCGCCATGTTGGGCGCGGCGACCTTGATCATGGCGATCTCCGCCTGCGCGGTCTTGTTGCCGACCTTGTCCATCATGTCGGCGGCCTTGAGGCAGAGCAGGCGCGTCATCTCGATGTTGGTGCGCGCCTCGCCGATGCGCTGCTCCCACACCGAGTGCTCGACGATCTTCTTGCCGAAGGCGGTGCGCGAGGTGAGCCGCTTCACCATCTTCTCCAGCGCCTCCTCGGCCTTGCCGATGGTGCGCATGCAGTGATGGATGCGGCCGGGGCCGAGACGGCCCTGCGCGATCTCGAAACCGCGGCCCTCGCCGAGCAGGATGTTCTCCTTCGGCACGCGCACGTTTTCGAGCAGCACCTGGGCGTGTCCGTGCGGGGCGTCGTCGAAACCGAACACGGGCAGCATCTTCTCGACCTTGATGCCGGGCGTGTCGAGCGGAAC
>JAEYTQ010000648.1 GCA_023433965.1 Pseudomonadota bacterium
GACAGCCGCCCGTCGGCACCGATGGCCGCCCGGTGACTTTGGCCGCGCTGCCGCCCGAGGAGCAGCCCGACGCCGCGCCGGTGCAGCTGCCGCCGAACCTGCGCCGTCAGGAGGTTTCGTTCCAGACCAAGGAGCCGGCCGGCACGCTCGTGGTCGATACGCCGAACACCTACCTCTATTACGTGCTCGGCAATGGCCGGGCGATCCGCTACGGCGTCCGCGTGGGGCGCGACGGCTTTACCTGGACCGGCGTGCAGAAGATCACCCGTAAGGCCGAATGGCCGGATTGGCATCCGCCGACCGAGATGATCGAGCGCCAGCCCTATCTGCCGCGCTTCATGGCAGGCGGCCCCGGCAATCCGCTCGGCGCGCGTGCGATGTATCTCGGCTCCACCGTGTACCGCATCCACGGCACCAACCAGCCCTCGACGATCGGCAAGTTCGTCTCCTCGGGCTGCATCGGCATGCTGAACGAGGACGTCTCCGACCTGTTCGAGCGCGTCAAGGTCGGCACCCGCGTGGTCGTGCTGCCAGGCGGCCCGCCGCCGGGCACGGCGACGGCCTCCGTCGCGCCGACACCGGGCGCTGCCACATCCGGTGCAGCTGGTCCGGCTCCAATGTCGGCCCAGGCTGGTCCGGTCCCGGGCACGCAGCCGACCGTGGTGCCGCCGCTGCCCGCACCGGTCACCGTGCGCTGAGCGTTGCGAGATTAGAATTCCAGTTGCGATGGGCGTGCCTCGGCACGCCCATCGTCGTTTCAGGCCAGCCTGCGCGGCAGCTCTGCGCTCTTCGTGAAGGCGTCGATTGCCTCGACCATCTGGCCGTAATGGCTGCGAAGACCGTCCGTCGTGGCGTAGCCGAGATGCGGCGTCAGCACGAGATTGTCCAGCTTGCGGAAGGGGTGGTCGACCGGCAGCGGCTCGACAGAGAACACGTCGAGGCCGGCGCCCGCGATCTTCCGTTGCTGCAGCGCCTCGAGCAACGCCTGCTCGTCCACGATCGGCCCGCGCGCAGTGTTGACGAGGTATGCGGTCGACTTCATGCGCGCCAGATCCGCGCGGCTGACGAGGCCACGCGAGCGCTCGCTCAGCACCACATGGATGGTGACGATGTCGGCCTTGGCGAACAGCTCGTCCTTGGTGGCGTAACCGACGCCGGCGTCCGCACACTTCTCCGCGGTGAGGTTCGGACTCCAGGCGATCACGTTCATGCCGAACGCCTTCGCAATGCCGGCCATCTTGCTGCCGAGCTTGCCGAGCCCGACAATACCGAGCGTCAAGCCTTCGATCTCGACGCCGGCAAAACTCTGCCACGGCTCGCCCGCATGCATGCGCGCGTTCTCGCGGCCGATGCCGCGGGTCAGTTCCAGGATCAGGCCCATGGCGAGCGGCGCGGTCGGGTCGCGCGAATATTGCGTGCCGCCGACGGTGATGCCGCGGTCCTTCGCCGCTTCCATGTCGATCGCCGCATTGCGCATGCCCGAGGTCAGCAGCAGCTTCAGCTTCGGCAGGCTCTCGAACAGGCTCCTGGGAAACGCGGTGCGCTCGCGCATCGCGCAGACGATGTCGAATTCAGCCAACGCGCTGGCTGCGGCCTGCTCGGAGGCGAAGGGATGGCTGAACACGGTGACATCGACGCGGTCGGACAGCTTCGACCAGTCCGCGACGTCGAGGGCGAGGTTGAAATAATCGTCGAGAATTGCACAGCGCAACCGGCTCATCAGCTTCATCCATGGCATGAGGTGACGGCGCGGGCGGGGCGCCATCATCGGAGCCATGGTTGCGCGCAATCAGGACGGCGCGCAAGCCGCTCGCGCCGTCAAAATGCGAGACAGGCAGGCCTCAGATATCGCGGGCCTTCAGCCGGACCGGCGCATCCATGCCGTGCTTGGCGCGCCAGGCGGGGCCGGGGCCGCGCATGTAGTGCAGTTCCGGCCGATAGGGGTTGAAGGCGGTGGCGACGAAGCGCTTCCAGAATCCCTTGATCTCCGAGACGACGCCGGAGACGTGGCCGGCTGCTGCCGGAACAGGAAGAGAATGGGTCTCGATCAAAGCCATGATGCGGCCTCGCTGTTCTCCCGTTCGTTCTGATCGGGTGGCGCTGTTTCCGCGCGAAACCGAGCTTTCGGCCTGATTTATTAAAAGATGGTTTCAATTGTCCGGATCGGTGTCCGGATGGTGTCCGGACCGTATTGATCCGTGGTGAACGGACGGAAAACGTTGCCCTTTGGGGGCGGGATCGCTACATCGCAGGCGAAGCAAATTTCCTCAAATCGAAGGTTTCACGGGACCGATGGCGCGCCAGTTCATCTATTTCATGCAGGGCCTGACCAAGAGCTACCCGACCCGGAAGGTGCTCGATAACATCCACCTGAGCTTCTACCCCGACGCCAAGATCGGCGTGCTCGGCGTCAACGGCTCGGGCAAGTCGACCCTGCTCAGGATCATGGCCGGTCTCGACAAGGAATACACCGGCGAAGCCTGGGTCGCCGAAGGCGCCCGCGTCGGTTACCTCGAACAGGAGCCGCAGCTCGACCCGGCGCTGTCGGTGCGCGACAATGTCATGCAGGGCGTCGCCAAGCAGAAGGCGATCCTGGACCGTTACAAAGAACTCGCGGTCAACTATTCGGACGAGACCGCCGACGAGATGACCAAGCTCCAGGACGAGATCGAGGCCCAGGGCCTCTGGGATCTCGACAGCAAGGTCGACCAGGCCATGGACGCGCTGCGCTGCCCGCCCGATGATGCCGACGTCACGAAACTCTCCGGCGGCGAACGCCGCCGCGTCGCGCTGTGCAAGCTGCTGCTCGACCAGCCCGAACTCCTGTTGCTGGACGAGCCCACCAACCATCTCGACGCAGAGTCGGTGTCGTGGCTGGAAGGGCA
>JAEYTQ010000577.1 GCA_023433965.1 Pseudomonadota bacterium
AAGCTGCTCGGCGATGCCCCCGTCGTCGAGAGCGAGGGCCGCGCCTTTCCGGTCGAGACGCGCTATCTCGGCCGCAAGGCAGATGCGCCGATCGAGCGGCAGATGGCAGATGCGATCGCATCCGCGCTGCGGGCCGACGCCGGCTCGGTGCTCGCCTTCCTGCCGGGCGCCGCCGAAATCCGCCGCACACAGAATTTCCTCGGTGAGCGCGTGCAGGACGCCTCGGTCGAGATCGTGCCGCTGTTCGGCGCGCTCGATGCCGCCGTGCAGGACCGCGCGATCTCCCCCGCGCCCAAGGGCACGCGCAAGGTGGTGCTGGCCACATCGATCGCGGAGACCTCGCTCACCATCGAGGGCGTGCGCATCGTCGTCGACTCCGGCCTCGCCCGCGTGCCGCGCTACGAGCCCGATATCGGCCTGACCCGGCTCGAGACCGTGCGCGCCTCGCGCGCGGCGGTGGACCAGCGCCGCGGCCGCGCCGGCCGCACCGAGCCCGGTGTCTGCTACCGGCTCTGGGACGAGCCGCAGACGGCCTCGCTCGCGCCCTACACGCAGCCGGAAATCCTCAGCGCCGATTTGTCCTCGCTGGTGCTCGATCTCGCGCAATGGGGCGTTGCCGACCCCGCCGCGCTGTCGTTCCTCGATCCGCCCCCCGGGCCGGCCTGGAAGGAGGCGAAGAGCCTGCTCGAAGAGCTCAACGCGCTCGATGCCGACGGCCGCATCACCGCAGAGGGAAAAAGCCTGCGGGCGCTGGCGCTGCCGCCGCGGCTGGCGCGCATGATCGTGGACTCGCATCGCGCCGGCAGCGGCGAGGCCGCCGCCGAGATCGCCGCCATCATCACCGAGCGCGGCCTTGGCGGCGACAGCGTCGATCTCGAGCATCGCCGCGACCAGTTCCGCCGCGACCGCTCGCCGCGTGCTGCGAGCGCCCGCGACCTCGCGCGGCGCTGGGCCTCGCAGGTTGCGGCGTCGGAGCAGGCCGGGTCGCCGGAGGATCTCTCGACCGGCCTGATGCTGGCCTATGCGTTTCCGGACCGGGTCGCGCGCAACCGCGGCAATGGCAGCTTCGTGCTGGCGAACGGCCGCGGCGCTTCCGTCGAGCAGACCTCCTCGCTGGCCCGCGCGCCCTATATCGCGATCGGCGAGATGACGGGCACCGCGGCGAGCGGACGCATACTGCTCGCTGCACAAATCACCGAGCACGAGATCGAGCAGCATTTCGCGGAGCATATCGAGACCGCCGACGAGACCTCGTTCGATCGCGGCGCGATGGCGTTGCGGCGCGGCGCAAGCGCGTGCTGCACGCGATCACCCTGTCCGAGGCGACACTTTCGGTGTCGCCGTCCGAAGACACCGCGCGCACCCTTGCCGATGGATTGATTGCGGCCGGTCTCGACCGGCTGCCCTGGTCCAAGGCCGCCAAGCAATGGCGCGACCGCGTGATGTTCCTGCGCAAGGCCGAGGGCGACAGCTGGCCGGATCTCTCCGACGCCGGGTTGATCGCGCGGCGCGACGACTGGCTGGTGCCCGCGCTCTACGACAAGACCGCACTGAAGGACATCTCGGCCGGTGATCTCTCCGACGCGCTGATGGCGCTGTTGCCGTGGGAGATGCGCGCACGGCTCGACCGCGAGGCGCCGACCCATTTCGAGGCGCCTACGGGGAGCGTGCTCGCGATCGATTACGAGGCCGAGCAGGGGCCGACCATCGCGGTGCGGTTGCAGGAATTGTTCGGCCTCAACACCCATCCCGCGATTGCCGCCGGCAAGGTGCCGCTGGTGCTGGAATTGCTGTCCCCGGCGCAGCGTCCGGTGCAGGTGACGCGCGACCTTCCCGGCTTCTGGCGCGGCAGCTACGCCGCCGTGCGCTCCGACCTGCGCGGGCGCTATCCGCGCCATCCTTGGCCCGACGATCCGGCCAGCGCTGTGCCGACAAGACGGGCCAAACCGCGCGGGACGTGAGAACACGGGCAGCCCATTAACTCTCTGCTCATCCTTTTCGTCAAAATGACATCGGCTCCGGCCGGGCTCCGCTCGCGGACGGCCGGGCCGCGTGGTGAAATCGGGCTTTCGGCCCGGATGTGGTGTGATGCGTAACATAATGATCTTTGCGGCCATCATGATCGGCCTCGGCACCTTCATGGCGCAGGTGGCGGACAAGATGAGTTCGGCTTCGGCGACGTCGGCGCCGCGCACCACGGTCGCGGTTGCGACCACGGCGCCGGCCGGTGTCCGCAGCCTCAGCATCCCGCGCGACGGCCGCGGTCATTTTCAGACCGAGGGCCGGATCGACGGCCAACGCATGGGTTTCATGGTCGACACCGGCGCCTCCGTGGTTGCGCTCAATGAGACCTCGGCCGCCCGCTTCGGCCTACGGCCCTCGCGCAGCGAGTACAACGCCACGGTCTCCACGGCGAACGGCACCATCAAGGCCGCGCGCACGCGCATCGCCATGTTGGATGTCGGCGGCCTCATCGTGCGCGACGTCGATGCCATGGTGCTGCCGGATGCGGCGCTCTCCGAGAACCTTCTCGGCCTCTCCTTCCTGTCCCGCCTGAAGCGTTTCGAATATTCCAACGGCCAGATGGTGCTGGAGCAGTAGGCAGAGTCCTGTCGCCGTCCACTTCAAGAAAGTCTTTGCTTCAGCCGCCTCCGCGGTAACGTTTCTTCGTTACCAAACTGCCGCAATTATCGGCCATAAGCCTTTATTCCCGCCTTCCGCCACGGCCTGGCATTCGCTAAGGCTGCCTCAATTCCTGTCGTTCACGAGACCGTCTCAATGTTCCCGAAGCCGAAATCCGTCCTGCTGCCCAACACCTACGCCTTCGAATCCGAGCCGATGGTGAAGCCGACCGGCTTTCGCGAATACGATGCGCGCTGGTTGTTCCAGAAGGAAATCAACCTGATGGGTGTGCAGGCACTCGGCATGGGGCTGGGTGCGCTGATTGCCGAGCTCGGCGTGCGCCAGGAGATCGTCACCGGCCACGATTTCCGCGGCTATTCGGCCTCGATCAAATATGCGCTGATCTCGGGCCTGATGGCGGCAGGCTGCAAGGTGCACGACATCGGGCTTGCGGTGACGCCGATGGCCTATTTCGCGCAGTTCGATCTCGA
>JAEYTQ010000581.1 GCA_023433965.1 Pseudomonadota bacterium
GGCCTTCAGCGCCGACAGGCTCGTCTTCGGCGGATGCTGGACCTTGGCGCCGCGAAAGCCAGCCTCGACCGCAATGGACGCCACGATCACGAGCCCGCCGAGCACCGCCAGCACGCCGCGCCAGCCGAGGAAATCACCGATCAGGCCTGACGCCGAGGCGCCGAGCAGATTGCCGGTCATCGCACCGGCCAGCGTCCGGCTGATTGCGACCTGGCGTTTCTCCGGCCCGACGAGGTCACTGGTCAGGCTGAGCGCGACCGGAAACACGCCGCCCGAGCCGATGCCGGCGAGGATGCGGGTCGCAAACAGAACCGAGAACGAGGTTGAGAAAGCACCGAGGATGTTGGCGAGACCGAGCAGCGCGAGGCAGCCGATCATCAGCCGCGTCTTGCCGAACAGGTCGGCGGCAGCACCGATGATCGGCTGGATGATCGAGAAGGTGAAGGCGAATACCGCGGCAAAGCCGGCGGCGGTCGCGATGCTGACGCCAAAATCCTCGGCGACGTGCGGTAGCACCGGATCGAGTGCACGCGCCGACAGGGCAGCTGCGAAGCTTGCGCCTGAGATGACGTAGAGCGCTGTCGGCAAGCCAGAATCGTTGGGCCGCGCCTCGCCCTGCTGCATCAGCGCAGGTTCTTTGCCAGCGCGTCGAACGCCATCAATCGCGCGATCAGCGCCTCGAACTCGCGCAGCGGCACCATGTTGGGTCCATCCGAGGGAGCGAGGTCCGGATCGGGATGGGTCTCGATGAAGACACCGGCGACGCCGACCGCAACGGCCGCGCGTGCCAGCACCGGCACGAATTCGCGCTCGCCGCCCGAGGAGGTCCCCTTCCCACCCGGCTGCTGCACCGAATGGGTGGCGTCGAAGATCACGGGCGCGCCGGTGGTGCGCGCCAGGATCGGCAGCGCGCGCATGTCGGAGACCAGCGTGTTGTAGCCGAAGGAAGCCCCGCGCTCGGTGACGAGCACGTTGGGATTATTGGCGCTGGTGATCTTGGTCACGACATTGGCCATGTCCCACGGCGCCAGGAACTGGCCCTTCTTGACGTTGACGACCTTGCCGGTCGCGGCCGCCGCGAGCAGGAGATCGGTTTGCCGGCACAGGAAGGCGGGGATCTGAAGGACGTCCACGGCCTGCGCCACCTCGGCGCATTGTGCGGCTTCATGCACGTCGGTCAGGACAGGCAAGCCGAGCGAGGAGCGGATTTCGGCGAAGATCGGCAGCGATCGCGCAAGGCCCAGCCCGCGCTGTGCCGACGCGCTGGTGCGGTTGGCCTTGTCGAACGAGGTCTTGTAGACGAGGCCGATGTTCAGCCGCGCTGCGATCTCCTTCAGCGCGGAGGCGACCTCCAGCGCATGCTGGCGGCTCTCGAGCTGGCAAGGCCCGGCAATGATCGAAATCGGCAGATCATTGCCGAACTTGACCCTGCCAATGCTGACCACCGGCGCCGCTGAATTCGAAGAGCTCAAGGCAAATCCCTCGTTTCGGCGCGACCATAGCCCTGATGAGGGTCGGATCAACCCTCTTCCGCCCAGGCCGTTCGAATATCAGGGTTGCGCCAGAGTTCCTCGCCCCGACAAGGAGCGCTACTTCACCGCCGAGAAGGCGGTCGGCGTCAGGATCTGGCTGATGATGTTGGCGACGATCTGGCCGTCTGCCTCACTCTCGGCGCGTGCTTTCATCCAGTCCGGATCGGTCATGAACTTGCCCCACTTCGTCTCGCGCTCGGCGAGCGAGTCCCAGGCAAGGAAATAGGTTAGATCCTGATTGGATTCACCAATCAGCGTGGTGAAGAATCCGGCCTGACGAATGCCGTGCTTCTCCCAAAGCTTCAGCGTGACGGTCTCGAACCGCTTGAGCAACGCCGGCAGCCGACCCGGCAGGCAGCGATAAACGCGCATTTCGTAGATCATTGGAGTTTACTCCCTGCATTGTTTTTGCAAGGAGCTTGTCGCAACAAAACGCGTGATCGTCAAAGGGAGAGCGTGCGCTACACCAGCCGGCTCTGCTTCGCCGCGGCCTCGATGAATGAGGCGAACAGCGGATGGGGCTCGAACGGGCGCGACTTCAGTTCGGGGTGGAACTGGACGCCGATGAACCAGGGATGATCCTCGTACTCGACGATTTCAGGCAGCACGCCGTCGGGCGACAGCCCTGAGAATTTCAAGCCGTGCTGCTCGAGCCGGTCCTTGTAGGCGGTGTTGACCTCGTAGCGGTGGCGGTGGCGCTCGGAGATTTCGGGGGCGCCGCCATAGACCTGCGAAACGCGGCTGCCGCGATTGAGCGCCGCGGGATAGGCACCAAGGCGCATCGTGCCGCCGAGGTCGCCGGCCTGCGAGCGCTTCTCCAGCTCGTTGCCGCGCAGCCATTCCGTCATCAAGCCGACCAGCGGCTCCTTGGTCGGGCCGAACTCGGTGGAATTGGCATCCTCGATGCCGACCAGGTTTCGCGCGGCCTCGATCACCGCCATCTGCATGCCGAAGCAGATGCCGAAATACGGCACATCGCGCTCGCGCGCGAATTGCGCCGCCTTGATCTTGCCCTCCGCCCCGCGCTGGCCAAAGCCGCCGGGCACCAGGATGCCGTTGACGTGCTCAAGGAACGGCGCCGGATCTTCCTTCTCGAAGATCTCGCTCTCGATCCAGTCGAGATTGACCTTCACCTTGTTGGCGATGCCGCCATGCGAGAGCGCCTCGATCAGCGATTTATACGCATCCTTCATGCCGGTGTACTTGCCGACGATGGCGATGGTTACGTTGCCTTCGGGATTGCGGATGCGCTCGTTGATCTCTTGCCAGCTGCGCAGCTCGGGCGGAATCCGCGAGCCGATGCCGAAGGCGGCGAGCACCTCGTCGTCGAGACCCGCGTTGTGATAGGCCTCGGGTACCGCATAGATGTTGTCGACGTCGCGCGCCTCGATCACGGCGCTTTCGCGCACGTTGCAGAACAGCCCGAGCTTGCGCCGCTCCTCCTTCGGGATCTCGCGGGCGGTCCGGCAGAGCAGGATGTCCGGCTGGATGCCGATCGAGCGCAGCTCCTTCACCGAGTGCTGCGTCGGCTTGGTCTTCAATTCGCCGGCGCTCGGAATGTAGGGCAGCAGCGTCAGATGGATGTAGACGGCGTGGTCGCGCGGCAGCTCGTTCTTGAGCTGGCGGATCGCCTCGAAGAACGGCAGGCCCTCGATGTCGCCGACAGTGCCGCCGATCTCGACCAGGACGAAATCGTAGTCGTCATTGCCGTCGAGGACGAATTCCTTGATGGCGTTGGTGACGTGCGGGACCACCTGGAT
>JAEYTQ010000589.1 GCA_023433965.1 Pseudomonadota bacterium
ATACAGGTCGGCCTGCACGCCGATGTTCCAGCTGGTGATGTCGAACGCCGACCAGCCGCCACCGATATCCGCGGTCGAGCCCGACACGCCGCCATACAGCGAGACGCGGTCGCTGACGTCGATTGTCAACGGCAGGTCGATCGCGATGGCCTTCGCCGCCGGCAAGCCGTTCGGCAGCACCGTGCCGCGACGCAGCGCCAGGGTTTGGAGCGTGGCCGACAGCGAGGTGGTATCGAAGCCGAGCCCGAGCGTGCCTGCCGGGATATTCGCGTAGCTGGTGCGAAGGTCGAGATAGATGTTGGGCATCGCCGGCTTGGTGGGTTCGTCCTCCTCATCGTCGGCCGCGAAGGCGGCGCCCGGCGGCAACGCCTTACAAAGCAGTCCTAGACACAGCAGGCCCATGGCGGCGGCGCGCAAACCCGGACGAGGGGACTGGTTGCGATGGGGCACGTGACGATCCGACGCGTGGCGATTTGATGGCGAAACCGTTGTTAGATGGAACGTGATCGCTGCCGTGGTCAAGCGCCGATGGACGACGCGGACGCGTGCAGTTACCCTGCCGTGATCGCGCTGACACAGTCGCCGGCCAGAGTGACGCCGGCAATGGAGGGACGACAGCCATGAATACGTCACGCCGCATCCTGCTCACCGGTCTGGCGGGGCTTGCTGTTGCTCCGACCGCCGTTGCCGCCACAACCACGCCCCCGGTCGACGATGCGACGGTTGCCGAGGAGCGCTTTGCGCGCATGATCGCGGCTGCGCATGCGCCCGACGTGACTTGCGCACGGCAGGCGGAGCGTTATGCGGACGCGCATTGGCCTGAATATATCGTGGCGGCCAGGGCCGTGCTCGACGCGCGCGTGTGATTCGCATTCTCACGTCCTCACCGCCCTTCGCACCTGCTCTCCTATCTGCGACAGCACGAGCTGCGCCTGTGGCAGGATCGCGCCCATGGCGTGGAAATTGTGCACCATGCCGTCGTGGCAGACGTGCTCCACGGCGACGCCTGCGGCGAGCAGCTTGCGGGCATAGGCATTGCCTTCGTCGCGCATCGGGTCGTACTCGGCGGTGTGGATGATCGCGGTCGGCAGGCCCGTGAGCCTGGTCGCGCGCAACGGAGAGATGCGGGGATCTGCGGTGTCGACGCCATCGGGCAGATAGTCAGATAGATCGGCCTCGATCGTGACGCGATCGATCAGGTGGCCCTCGGCAAAGTCCTCGCGCGAGGGCGAGGTCGCCTCGAAATCCAGCACCGGGCTGATTAGGCATTGCGCTGCGATGGAGAGGCCGGCGGACTGCGCCGCCTCCTGGCACACGATCGCAGCGAGCGTGGCGCCGGCGGAATCGCCGCCGATCACCAGGCGGTTTGCATCGATACCAAGCGATGTCGCCTCGCGCGCCACCCATTCGGCGGCATCGATGGCGTCCTCGATGGCGGCGGGGAATCGGTGCTCCGGGGCGAGCCGGTAATCGACCGAGACGAGACGGCAGCCGGTGGCATGTGCCAACGCCGCCGCGATGCAGTCGTGCGTGGCGATGCTGCCGGCGACGAGCCCGCCGCCATGAAAGAACACGAAGCCTGGTGCGGCCTCCTCGGCGTCTGCCGGCGCGTAGAGGCGATAGGGTAGCTCGCCGGCGCGGCCAGGCAGCATGCCGTCCATGGTCTTCACGCCCGGCGCCTCGGCGCGCGCGAACTGCATCAGCTTTGCCAGCGATTGCCGCCGCGCTTCCACGCTCGGCCGGCTCCGCGCCTGCGGCCCGGCCGCCGCCATCATGGTCAACAAACGCTTTGCGAGCGGATCGAGCGGCATCGATCTTCCCCTTCTCTGACGAGGTGTGAGGGTAACCCACGATGTGCCCGCAGCAAATCGTTTAGAAATTGGGACAATAGTGCCGGCATGGTTCCAAGGGAGGCCGGTCATGGCCGAGATCAAGAAACCCATCGCATATTCGCCGAGCTGGACCTTCTTCGAGGGCAAATGGCACGACGGCAACGTGCCGATCATGGGCCCGCGCACGCATGCGGCCTGGCTCGGCTCGGTGGTATTTGACGGCGCGCGCGCGTTCGAGGGCGTCGCGCCCGATCTCGACCGTCACGTCGCGCGCGCCAATCAATCCGCGGTCAATTTCGGCCTGAAGCCGGTGGTCGATACCGGGACCTGGCTGACGCTCGCGAACGAAGGCATCGCGCGCTTTGCGGCGAATGCCGAGCTCTACATCCGTCCGATGTATTGGGCGCAGAACGGCTCGGGCGGCGGCGTGCTGTTCGACCCCGAAACCACCAATTGGTGCCTGTGCATCTACGAGGCGCCGATGCCAAAGCCCGTCGGCAATGCCATTACCTTGTCGCCGTTCCGCAGGCCCACCGCCGAATGTGCGCCGGTCGAAGCGAAGGCCGCCTGCCTCTACCCGAACAATTCGCGGGCGCTCGCCGAAGCAGCCGCCCGCGGCTTTCAGAACGCACTCATGCTCGACATGCTGGGCAACGTGGCCGAGTTCGGTAACTCCAACGTGTTCATGGCCCGGGACGGCGTCGTCTTCACGCCGGTGCCGAACGGTACGTTCCTCGACGGCATCACGCGCCAACGCGTCATCAACCTGCTTCGCGCCGACGGCGTCACCGTGGTCGAGAAGACGCTGCGCTATGCTGATTTCCTCGCCGCCGACGAGATTTTCTCGACCGGCAATTTCGCCAAGGTCGCGCCCGTGATCCGCATTGACCAGCGCGAGCTGAAGCCGGGCCCGTTCTACACGAGGGCCCGCAAGCTCTATTGGAACTTTGCGCATGCGGTGAAGCTGGCGGCGTAGCCTTTACCCCGCCTTCATAGGAC
>JAEYTQ010000625.1 GCA_023433965.1 Pseudomonadota bacterium
GTGCCACAGCGGCCGCGGCGTCGTCAGCGCGTTGAGGACGGGCAACAGGAACAGCAGCGCAGCCGCCGCCCATAATTGCTCGATCCAGGCCGCCTTGGCCGGGCGCAGCAGGGCGTGGAGCAGCGTCAGCGCCCAGACCGCGAAGAACGCATGGATCTCCCAGTCGGCGCGGGCTTCCATCGGGTGCGGCAGGAGGCGGTTGGCCCATAGGAACGCCGTCATCGCGATCGACAGGCCGGCGATGCTCGCGATGTTCAGGCGCTCGACCAGGCGGAAGCCGACATGCGGGCGTTCCGGATCGCGCAGCCGGCTGCGCCGCTTGACGGTCCACATCACGAGGCCGGTGCCCACCATGGCGGTGCCCATGAAGCTGACGAGAAAATACAGCCATCGCGTCTGGGTGTCGCTGAAGCGCCCGAGATGGAGCGCGTAGAGCACGCCACGGGTTTCCGCGGCGGCGCCGACGCTGTCGCGGACGTTCAGCAATCTGCCGGTGGTGCCTTCGAACTCCATATATTGCGGGCTCATCGAAACACGGCCTGCGTCTCCGCGCGCCACCGCCACGCGTGCGGCCGCGTCGCCGGGATGAACGAAGGTCACGCGTCCGACATTGCCCGTGCCCCAGCGCTCCTGCGCCTGCCGCACCATGTCTTCGACCGACGCCAGCGGAGCCTTCTGCCCGCTGGGCCTGCCGGGCTGGATGAAGACGCTGAGCTCGGAGGTCATCTGCTGGCGCTCGGCCGGCGTCTTGAACGCCACGTTCTCGCCCCAGGGCATGTAGAGCGCCATCAGTGTCACCAGGCCGGTATAGGTGATCATGAAGTGGAACGGCAATCCGAACACCGACAGCGCGTTGTGCGCCTCCAGCCACGAGCGCTGGCCCTTGCCCCAGCGGAAGGTGAAGAAATCGACGAAGATCTTCTTGTGGGTGATGACGCCGCTGATGATGGCGACGAGCATGAACATCGCGGCGATGCCGGCGATCCATCGACCCCACACCACGGGCATGTAGTGAAGCTGGAAGTGGAAGCGGAAGAAGAACTCGCCGCCCTGCGTCTCACGCGAAGAGATCTTCCGACCGGTCGCGGGATCGAAATTGGCTTCGCCGAACGCGCGCTGGCCCTGGCCACGCGTCCGCCAGAATGCATAGACGCTGTTGCTGCGGCCATCCGGCAGCCGGATGCTCCACTGCGAACTTCCGGCGGCGACGTTGCCGAGTTCATCGGCGACCCGCTGCGCCACTGCGGCCTGATCAGGAACTTGCGACAGCCGCGCCAATTCCGGCCGCATCCACTGCGAAAGCTCGTCCTTGAAGTAGGACACCGTGCCCGTAAGGAACATGGCATAGAGCACCCAGCCGAGCAGCAGGCCCGCCCAGGTGTGCAGACCGGACATGCTTTGGCGGATACCGCGGCCCGCCGTCTGCGCTTCATTGTCGGCTTTCACGCGCCGGTCCTCAGCCAACAGACCAGGCCAGCGGCGCCAGCACCGCCGCCGCGACCATCAAGCCCGCCCAGGACTTCCAGGCGCTGCGCGCGGCAAAGACCCAGATCACGGCACCTGCATAGATGGCAAAGCTGGCCAGCATGCCCGTGAGCACCGCCTGGGGCTTGCTGATGGGCAGGGCCAGCACGGCCACGCTCGCGAGCGCTGCCAATGCATAGCCGCCGAACACCGCCGCAATGATGCGCGACATCAGCGGCCCCGTCGACCAGACCTGTCGGATCAGCGCGTTCATTTACCGGGCGTTGCCGGAGGCCCAGCCGGAATCGGCGCGAGGCCTTTGGCGTTCACGAAGGTCACGGTCGTGGAGTAGCTCACCGCATCGTATTTCTCGGTGCCGTTCGTTCCGGTGCGTTCGCCGCCGTTGCGATCGTTGAAGCTGGCCTCGACCACATAGACGCCCTTCCAGGGCATATCGAACGTCACGAGGCCCTGATCGTCGGTGTGGGCTTCCTTTTGCCAACCCGACTCTGTCACCAGCGTGACCTTGGTTTTGGCCTTGGGCTGGTCCTTGAAGACGAGCTTGAACTGGCCTTCCTGGCCGGTCGGCACCAGATCGAACACGAGTTTCGGCTGCTGCGCGGCAAAGCTGGTGATGTAGCGGGCCGCCGGATAGAACCAGTTGTTGACGTCCTTGCCCGGCTGTTTCCAGACGTAGAGCGGATAGCTGGCGTCTTCCGCCACGATGCTGTCGCCTGCGGCGGCCGAGAACGGCAGCGTGAAGCCGTTGCCGGTCTTGGTCGCATCCGACTTCTGCTCGCCCTTGTGCTCACCCTTGGCCGAGATCAGCGTGCCCGTCACCTTGCCGAATTTGTCGAGCAGGCCCGGCGAGACCTCGCGAAGGTTCTCGCCGTATTCGCCGAAGCGAACGATCGCGTTTTGGCCGTCGGCCTGCTCGATCCAGATCTGGTGCGCCTGCGCAGGCAACACTGCCGCAAGCAGGGCAATCGAGACGGCGAAACCCTTGATCATGACAGACACCTCGAAACACAATCCGTATTTGACATGAGATCGCCGGCGCACGAGACCCCGGCGATCCCAAGATGTTAAAACGCTCGGCCGCAGCAGGAGATCATGCACATGCAAATGACCTCGCTGCGGCCGTCGGGGACGTTCGTTAGAGATCGAACGCCGCCGACAGCAGGAAGGTGCGGCCGGCGCCATCCGTCTGGAAACCGCCGCTGGTCAGCCAGTACCGCTTGTCGAACAGGTTTTCGACATTGGCACGGAACGTGACCGGACGGCCGTTCAGGACGGTCGTGTAACGTGCACCGAGGTCATAGCGAGTCCAGCTGGAGAAACGCTGCCACGCCAGGTTGGCATTCGTCAGGTAGGACCCGCCCGTGTGGATCACGCGGGCGTTGAATGCGAGGCCGGTCACCCAAGGTGCGTCCCAGTCGAGGGCACCCGAGAAGGTCACGTTCGGTACACCGGCGGCATCGTTGCCGCGCTCTGAAGCCGTGGCCGGGTTGGTCAGCGCCGGACGCAGGAACGTGACGCCCGCCATGCCGCGCAAGCCGGGCATCAGGAGACCGTAAGCAGACAGTTCGAGGCCGCGGTTGCGCTGTTCGCCGTCGTAGGCACGGACTTTCCCGGTGCCGACCACGCTGTCGACCAGGCTCGGCCGCGCAATCTGGAACACCGCCGCCGTCGTGGTGATGGTGCCCCAGTCCACCTTGACGCCGGCTTCCTGCTGCTTGGACTTGTAGGGCGCCAGGATTGCCCCGGTATTATCATAG
>JAEYTQ010000653.1 GCA_023433965.1 Pseudomonadota bacterium
GCGGCGCGGCGGCGCGCCGCTTCGACGAGGTCGATCTGGTGACGCAGATCGAGGCTCGAGGTCGGCTCGTCCAGCAGCAAGAGTCCAGGGCCGTGCTCGGCCTCGCCGCAGGCGAGCTGCACCAGCACGCGGGCGAAATGAGCGCGCTGCTGCTCGCCGCCCGACAGCGTCGGCAATTGCCGTTCGCGGAAATGTGCGAGGCCGACTTCGTCCAGCGCGGCGTCGACCAGTGGACGGGCCTCACGAAGGCTGCGCTCGCCCGCGCCCATCAGCACGATCTCCTCGACCGTGAAAGGGAAGGTGACGTTGATGTGCTGGGACAGCATGGCGCGGCGCGCGGCGAGCTCGCGCGGGCCGAAGCTGCCGATGTCGCGCTGCTTCAGCCGCACCTCGCCTGCACTGGGGCGCAGGTCGCCCGAGAGCAGCCGCAGCAGCGTCGACTTGCCGGCGCCGTTCGGGCCGATGATGGCGACCATCTCGCCCGCCGCAACCGTCAGGCCGACCCCATCGAGCAGCGTGGCGCGGCCGGCGCGCCTGCTGAGGTGTCTCGCCTCGATCACCGCCGTCATGGTGCGGCGAGCCCGCGCTGCCGCAGCAGGATGAAGAGAAAGACGGGCGCACCCACCGTCGCGGTCAGAATGCCGATCGGCATTTCGGCGGGGGCCACGATGGTGCGCGCCAGCGTGTCTGCGCCGACCATCAGGATCGCGCCAAGCAGGATCGAGGCGGGCAGCAGCAGGCGATGGGCCGGCCCGATCACGAGGCGTAGCAGATGCGGGACGACGATGCCGACGAACCCGATCACGCCGCTGATCGACACCGCGACGCCGGTCATGGCCGAGACCAGGACGATCGCGATGCGCTTGAGGCGCTCGACATCGACGCCGCCGTGAAAGGCGTCGGCCTCGCCGAGCACGAGGAGATCGAGGCCGCGCGCGATGAAGGCGCAGGCGCCAAGTCCGATCACCAGGACCGGTGCGAGCACGGCGGCCTTGGTCCAGGTCGTCCCGCTCATCGAGCCGAGCATCCAGAAGGTGATGTCGCGGAGCTGGCGGTCATCGGCGATGAAGACCAGCAGCCCGATGCCGGCGTTGGCGATCGCAGTGATGGCGACGCCGGCGAGCAGGAAGATCGCGATCGATGTGCGCCCCGAGCGGCTGGAGATGCCGTAAAGCACTGCGGTCGTGGCCAGCGAGCCCGCGAACGCCGCGAGCGGCAACAGCTCGGTCTGGAGAAAGCGCAGCGCCTCGCCGAAGCGCGAATCGGTGAACACGATTGCACTTGCCGCTGCGAGCGCGCCGCCGCTGGAGACGCCGACCAGGGCCGGATCGGCGAGCGGGTTGCGAAACAGCCCCTGCATGATCGCGCCGGCTGCGGCGAGCAGGCCGCCGATCATCGCGGCCGCTGCGATCCGGGGAATGCGGATCGACCACAGCACGAGCTGGTCGCGGGCCGTCATGGCGGTGCTTTCGCCCACGAGGCCCAGCGCGGCGGGCAGCCGCGAGAGCGGGATGCCGGCGGCGCCGACGGTCAGCGCGATGATCGCAGTGACCAGCAGCCCCACGAGCAGAAGGGAAATTGCGAACGATGCCGACCGCCGTCCCGCGCTTCGTCGTGGGCTTCGTGCTTCGACGCCGGATGCCACGCTCATTGCCGGCAATTCGCCGCCGACAGAGCCGAGGTGAACGCGCCCTGGTCCGCCAAAGCCGGATACAGCTTGACGGCGAGATCGCGCGCCGCGGCCGCGGTGCGTGGCCCGAAGCCGAGCAGATAGAGCCCGTCCATGCTGAGGAAGCTCTTGTTGGCCGCGACCGGCGTCAGCGCGAATCCGGGATGGGCATAGATCGCCTCGGCCTGTAGCGAGTCCTTGCCGCGCTCGATCGACAGCACGAACTCGGGCTTTGCCGCCACGATCGCTTCGTCGCCGATGATCTTGTAGCCGTCGTAATCGTCGACGGCGTTGGCCGCGCCTGCAAGGCGGATGATCTCGTCGGCGGCCGTCTTGTGACCGGCGACCATGGCGCGCCCGTTCTGAAGCGACATCACGAACATCACGCGCACTGGCTTCGTCACCTTGGCGCGCAGCGCGCGGAGCTGCGCGAGATCGGCGCCAACAGCGGCCCCCAGGCATTCGGCGCGCGCATCGACGCCCATGGCATGGCCGACCAGCTTGATCTTCTCGATCAGGCCTTGCTCGGAGTAGCTTTCGGGCACCAGCACCAGCGGCACCTTCGCCGTCTCCAGGATGTCCATGGTCTCGCGCGGGCCCGAGCCCTGGATCGCCAGGATCAAGGTGGGGTTGAGGCCGAGCACGCCCTCGGCGGAGATCTGGCGCATGTAGCCGACATTGGGTTTGTCTTGCAGCGCCGCCGCCGGATAGAGGCTCGTGGTGTCGACGCCGACCAGCCGGCTGTCCAGACCGAGCGCATAGAGGATCTCGGTGATGGCGCCGCCGATCGAGACAGTGCGGGCGACATCGTTGACGGCGATGTCGCGATTGCGCGCATCATGCACGATGATACCGGCGGCGTGCGCGCCGGATACGAGCGCGAACGTGCAGGAGAACAG